>CADCQP010000172.1 GCA_902803535.1 uncultured Bacteroidia bacterium
CAAATCGGCGCGCCTCAAAAACCTTTGTAATTACCTAACTTTCAATATTTTCAAAGAACTATTACGGATTTTTACCGGACACTAATGCTCTCCAAGCATAAAGAGAGAAAACGTCAGGAGAGACTAGAGGCGATTGCACTGCTGAAGCCGAAAGTTGAGGCGGCATTTATGGAAATCAGTGCGTACTATAGTTTTATCCATTATATCACTGATTCTGAGCGCCTGATGCTGGCGGAAAAATATGATTCGCTGGATTTGAAGATTAAACCCTTGCTTGGAACCAAAGAGTTGGAAGAGTCTCCGGAAAAGGAGATCTTCCAAAGGTTTCATACATCTATGACTGATACAAGGGCGCACAAGAAACTTAATAATGAGCGATTTATCCAGAATGAACTGACCCGCTGCGCACAGTACTTCGATACCGTTCTGGCCTATCCGCTTGATGTCCAGCAGCGAGAGGCGGTCGTTTCACTGGAGGATAATGTCTTAGTCATCAGTAGTGCTGGTAGCGGCAAAACCATGACCACCGTCGGAAAGGTGCGTTACCTCATTGATGTGCAGCATGTCCCGGCAGAGAAGATCTTGCTTATCACCTTTACCCGCAAAGCGGCAGAGTCCCTTTCAGAGCGTCTGGGTGAGAAAAAACTCAAGTGCCGTACCTTTCACAAATTGGCACTCGATATCATTGGAGAAGCAACGGGAGAAAAGCCAACTATTACACCACCAGATTTCTCTGTTCAAGTCTATCACAAACTGTCTCAGCAGAATCCTGCTTTCATGTCTGCCATAGCTGATTACATCATCCGCTCACGCTACACCATGCGAGACCAGTTTGAGTACTCCTCGATGGAGGACTACATGATAGACCGCCAGAAGCACGGCATTCAGGCTTTCTTCAATGATATGGATGGTCGGCCGGTATTCTGCAAATCAGATGAAGAGAGTCAGATCTGCGATTTCCTAGGCTCCCGCGGCATCAAATTCCGCTACGAGGAGAAATATGAGATAAACACTGTTGATGCCGAATACCGTCAGTATTGCCCTGATTTTTCCATCTACATTGATGGGCCGGAAGGTCAGCTCAAGCGCGTGTACCTGGAACATTTCGCCGTTAACGAAGCGGGGCACTGCCCGTCTTTTTTCTCGGCTGAAGATGAAATCAAATATCAACAGGGAATTACGTGGAAACGCCAACTGCATCAGAAGCACCGCACCATTTTGCTGGAAACCTCAAGCGCTGGATTCCACCGAGGAGATGTCTTCCAGAATCTCTCCAGGCAGCTCCTAGATTTAGGCGTTACCTTCAAGAAGGCTACCCAACAAAGTGTTGCCCGGGAACTGATCCGCCAAGAGGAGAATATCCTCGCAATGCTCACATCCTTCAATTTCCTGCTTAAGTCCCGTGACACTTCGATAGAAGAAATTCGGCAACAGGTCGGTAAGGGGCCGGATGCTGTCACCATCAACGATATCGTGGCCCCGTTCGTTGAGGCCTACAGCAAGATGGAGGAAGAGAATGACGAACTGGACTTCACCGATGCCATTATACGGGCGACCTGGCTCTGCAACAGTGGCTATCGTCCGGACTATGATTACATTCTGGTGGATGAGTTCCAGGATATCTCCATGGACCGTTATCGCTTCCTTCAGTCTCTGAGGAGGAAGGATCCCCTCACCAAACTCTTTTGCGTAGGCGATGACTGGCAGTCCATCTACCGCTTTGCGGGTAGCGATATGGCCCTTTTCAAATCATTTGAGAAGTTCTTTGGCTACACTAAGAAGTGTTTGATGGAGACCACATATCGCTTCGGGGAACCTGCTATCGCCGATTCATCTAAGTTTATTCTGGCCAATCCAGAACAGGCCGTCAAGAATGTTCATTCCTTCCGGGAAGATGCCGAGACTAAGCTTGACTTCCTATCTACGGAAGGTCGCAAAGGTGTTGTAGAAACTGTCAAATATCTAGCTGACCATATTCCTGCAGATAAAGAAATCCTTATATTGGGTCGTTATGGCTTCGATGTAAACATATTCAAGAATACAGCGCTGCCTGTCCATGAAGGAAAGGATGGCGTCTATATAACCTATGGACATCGTCGGATGAACTTTATGACAGTTCACCAGTCCAAAGGCCTTGAATGCGATTATATCATCCTTCTAAACTGCAATGGCGGTACCATTGGTTTCCCTTCTCAGATCAGCGACAGCCCAGTGCTCAAATATGTGCTCAGCGAACCAGATGCCTATGCCTTCAGTGAAGAGCGTCGTGTTTTCTATGTTGGTATTACTCGAGCTAAGAAACACACATGGGTTCTCTATGACATTAACAATCCGTCTCCCTTTATTCATGAATTTATTCATATTCCCGAAACTTTTGAACAAAAAAACAAAGATATACCAGAATCAGAACGCTGCCCTAAATGCCACTGCGGTCGTATCCGTATTGTTAAGAAAGGCTTAGCCGTTAATGGTAATCCCTATTCGGTGCTTACATGTAGCAATGAGAAATACGGATGCGATTACAGAGAAACTGTTTTTGTTAATCTAAATTCTACTCGCCGTTCATCAAGGCAAAGAGGGATGGCTAAATAGTAATACTGTGCTCATAACGAAAGCATAATCTTCAGGCTCGCACCCTCTCCACCGCGCGGACACCAGGCGGGGACGATTCATATGCCTTGGATTCTCGGGAAATGTGAGTACCTTTATGGGAGATTTAATGTGTGTGCGTTATGAAGAAATTGTTTATCGTCCTTTTCGGCGTCCTTTGCCTTGGCCTGAGCCAGGCTTCAGCCCAGTACAATCCCAGCAGCCTGAACTTCAGCAAGGGGCAGTTCTACGATGAGAACGGGACTGTCCTGAATGTTGACCAGATCAGCCGGATAATCGGCAGTGAGATATTCAATGAGACCTACCTTGGTGCAATGAAGCAGTATAAGGCCGGTAAGAAACTGGTTACCTTCGGTGCAGTCGGTCTGGGCGTCGGTGCCGCCGTCGCGGTAGCTTGTGTCGCTTCAGGGGATTGGTACGATCTTATCTCCGAGGAGGATTATGAACTTACCAACAGCGACAGGTCGCTGATGGCTGGATTCATCGGAGGAGTCATCGTGGCTGCACTGGGAGGCACAGCCCTTGATGTCGGTATCCCTCTGCTGTCCATCGGAAAAAGCCGTCTGAGCTGGATCGCTGACAACTACAATGCTGACAGAGCCGTCACACTTCGCGTAACAGGCTGCTCAGCCGCTCCGGGAATCGGCTTGGCTATAGCCTTTTAAAGATCCCTTTCTCCAAGTTCCTTGCTTCCGGGGGCCGGGTAGCCCTTGGAGGCATCGTCGATTACGAGCACCCAGTCGGTCAGTTCACCCGGAGAAGGGGAGAGGAAAGTCATCTGCTTCTCATTCTTCACCTTACCGGCCTTAATGGATTTTCCCGTGCGCGGGTCGAACCACCAGATTTTCAATGTTTCCCCTTTGATGTAGGAGGTCGCCACTGTAAATGACCGTCCAACGGGAGCATACACCATGATGTAAGTGCCGTCCGTGTCGGCCGTAGCCACGAAGCGGTAGCTGCCTGCGCCTGGAACCGCGCTCTTCGCTTCATGGGGAACCAGGACGATGTCGGATGCAGGAATACGGCTGAAATATGGACGCGACAGGAGAAGTCTCTTAGCATAGACCATCTGGCCTGCACCCGGTTGCTGAAGAGCATCGCGCCAGTCCATGAGCGGCCTGTTGACCGGACGGCGGTTCTTGCCATGGTCGTACATCTGCCACACGCTGTGATGACCATATGTGTGGCCGCACGCACCGGTGAACAGGTCCCAGTAGAGGGGTCTGCGGCAGTCCGCGGCGACAGAATGGCTGCGCTCGTCGGGCTTGAATGCGAGGGGATGGTCTTCGTAGAGCGGCTCGCCGTCCATCACGGGCTTCACAGGCTCACGCATGTAGTCGACATATGTCTTGCTGAAGTTGGACCAGTCATTGTTGTGGCCGTTCTGACGCATGTTGAAGTCCATCCATCCATCTTCAGGGAAGAAGTCGGCGGAGCCTGCCCCGCCGCGCGGGTGATATGTGATAAGATGCTTTCCGCCATCACCTTCCCTGATCCCTTTGGCCATGGAACGGATCACGGCTTTGAACTGGTCATTTTCGGCGTTGCGGTCGCCGCCCAGGATCCATATGATGTTGGCATCCTTGTACCTCTCCGCCAGCCAGCGGCCGTAGATCTCGGCATTCTGCGTGTTGAAGACAGGGGGCTCACCCATATACCAGTAACGCCCCCATGTTGGCAGCATTCCGATAACCAGTCCCAGCTTATTGGCTTCATTCACAATGAAATCCACATGGTCCCAGTAGTCGTTGCCGGCTCCTTCCTTGGTGTCGGGCTTAGTGGGATCCTGGTCGATGAAAGGAAGATGGCCATATGCATTGCCGGTGCTGATCCCGTCCAGCTCCGCTATGGCTACCGCCTGGATCACTGTGAATCCTTTCGCGGCGCGGTCCTTCAGGTAATGCATTGCTTCCTCGCGGTCCAGCCGATGGAACAGTTCCCAGGCCGTGTCGCCAAGATAGAAAAATGGTTTCCCGTCCTGGTGGGTGAGGTACCTGTGGTTCTTGGAAACTTTGATGTCTTCAAACGGCACTTCCTGTGCAGCGGCCATGGGCTGCAGGCTGAGTGCCCCGAGGCACACCGCCAATAAGAATCTATTGAATAACATATGTTTGTCCTTTATTTTCATTCGGCCCTGTCATTGAGGGGGCGGAAACGGAATGAGGCGAGCCTGTCCGCGCCGAGGTCCTCTCCGGTCCACCAGTAAAGCTGTGTGCTGGACAAGAGGTTGAGGACTTCATCCGGATTCCCGGCAGGCTTCCCTTCCAGGAACGCGAAGACAGGTCTTCCATATCTCCTTGCGACGGCGCCGATCCAGCCGGCCTGTTCCAGGGAGAACGGGCTCCCGAAGGCGATGACGTCAGAGAGATTCCAGACCTGGGAGCATATGCCTTCCTGGTCTTTGTCCTTGAAATCGAAGTGGGTCCATCCGGCGGTCTTTCCGTGGACAAGGGCAGCCCGGTAGTCGAATCCCTCGGGGAAGGGCTTCAATGAGAGGGCCGGGACCATGAAAACAGGATGCGTGGACTGGCAGCTCCTGGCACTTCTGAAGATTTGCCGAACCGCCTCAGCATCAGAAGGATGCTCACATATGTCCCATGCAAAAACCTCGGGAGCATGCGCGAACCTGAGGATGAATGCATTGACATATGCGGAGTGGCCCTCATCATGACCGTCCTTCTCTGTAAGCAAGACCGGAACAACCAGCAGTCCCTTCTCACCGGCCACCTTCAGGCAATTCTCAAATCTTGCATACAGTGCCTCAGCATCCTTCCTCCACTCCTGATAACTCACAGCAACCTTGACACAATTGTATCCCTCCGGAACGGCGCCCGGGTCGTCGCCGACAAAACCCTTGACCGGACCCAGGGACATCCTTCTCCATATGCGGTCGATCTGCCAACGCTCCGTAACCTCGGTGCCCGGATCCATCGACTCACCCGGAGCACAGAAACGGAAGTCCTTGACCCACTGGATCTCCTGCTCGCTGTAAGGAGTCCCGTCAGCATACAGCATATTGTGGAAATTACGGGCATATGCATCGAATTCGCTCTTTCTCCACCGGGTGTTCCAGTTCCTGTCATTGGCATAAAGGCCCCAGACATAGAAATGAACGTGTTCCTCCGCGAAAATCGACAGCGACCGCTCAATGCCCGACCCGTTCTGCCGGTTAAGGCATTCACTGCAGACAATCGGCCTGCCGTCCAGGGACTTCAGCATATGGATAGTCCTGCGGCTGTATTCCCCATCCTTGACTCCGGTAGTGTAGTCATGGTAATTGTGGATGTCCATCATGCTCTCCACCTGAAGCCGGCGCCGGAACACATCATTGTCCCTGTCCTCATTGTTC
>CADCQP010000173.1 GCA_902803535.1 uncultured Bacteroidia bacterium
TTCTTATGACCAGGGGGATACTTTGCATCGGAACAGGGGGTCCCACTTACAAGAGAACGAGGGGACTACTTTGCTTCGGAATTTCCACTTTTGGGGCCCTGTCTACGTTACCCTATCCCAGACCCTTCCCTCGGTGAAGGGCTTCGGTCGGCCTTCGGCCTCCGACACAGCAATTTTTGCTGTGCTTTTTCTGTGCCCCCTTCGGCCGCGTTGAGCGAATTATTTCTTTTTGTAGGCGTAGATAGTGGTAATTCCGGTAAGATTCGATTTCTGCTTGATCACAAGATCGCTTTTACCCAGTTCAACTACGTCGAAGGTCCCGCTCAGTGTCATGCTCTTGGTCAGATGCTCATCAGTAAGTATGATAGTATTCAAGAAGCTGATCTGATTCTGGTCGGCATTGTAAGTGAATGTTCCGGCTTTGACATCTACGTCCTCCAGGTCGGCATCGGTGAAACTGCCTTTTTTGGCAATGGCGTGGGGGAACGGGAACTCACTCAGGACCAGGTAGAAATGGTTGTCGGTGTAATCCGTTTCCGTAGTTGTCTCCTTACCTTCGGAATTGGTGAAGACTTCCGTCTTTGTCGTCAGGGCCCATATCCCATACAGTTTGCCGGTATTGTCGCCGGTGTGAGATACTCCATCTTTTTCGCATGAAACGCAAAGGATCATGCAGGCAATAGCTGCCAGATAAAGAAATCTTTTCATAGCGATAGATATTTGTTTTGACAGACTTCTATTCAATTCCTGTTCCAAACTGGAGCGACGCCGTGTCGAGTTTATTCGGAAGTAGTTATTTCGAGGATGGTCCGAGCCAGTCCGTGACCGAATTCTTTCAGGGCTGAGGGCGTAACCACGGCCCCGTTGGCATTGGCGAAGGCCACCTCGAAGGTGCGTGCGATTTCCAAAGACGGGACATTCATGAAAGACCACATTATGTAAGTCAGTCCCTGGCTGTAGTTTGTATTGGTGTTCCAGCTCTGTCCGAAAGGCAGGTCGTCGCTGGCCTTGTATCTCAGACCGCCTTCCTGGTTCTTCTCCAGGAGTTTTGCGAACATGGCCTCTTTTTCGGGATTATGTACATATGTCGGATCTTTCAACGGAGAGTAGATGAATTCGTTGTTCTCTCCGTAAAGCCACGGATTGTGGACATCTATGCATATGACCGGTTCCTTCTCTTTCATCAGGCGGGCGACTGCAGCTGTTTCGGGATATATGAACAGGCTGTAATCCCTGTTGTGGTCATGCGGTCTCCTGTTCTTGCCCTGGTCTCCCGCGATGGCTCCGTCCATGTCCACGAACGGCACGATGGTCAGGTCGAGATTGCTGCGGAGCTGTTCCCCAAGCGCGCTGTCCTCGGCAAATGCGGCGGCGACACCCTCCAAGACATATGTGGCGGTTGCCTCGGAGCAGTGGTGACGCGAGGTCATGACGACCTTATCCTTGCCGTTTCCTATATGGAAATAGGGGACGTCAACCCCCTTGCGGCTCTTGCAAAGGGTCCCGGTGTCATATTTGATTGAAGAGGGAATCCCCTCGACGAACGATGCCCACATTTCGGGGGTGTAGGGGAAACATTCATACATCCATACCTCCTTCGCATCTTTAGGGAAAGCAAAAGTGAATTTGTTGCGGGTTACATCAGTGGCATCCGCGTATCCATATGTCTTCCCCTGGTCGAACGACACTACGGGACCGCGCACTCCGACCGCGACGCTCTTGGTGAAAACGAATGTTACGGTGCGCCCCTGGAATCCGCGGGCGCGGAATGCCCAGTAGAACCAGTCTCCTTCGGTGTCACGGAGATCCTGATGAACATAGACGGTGTCATTGCTCATCTTCTCAAATACTATGTTCCCTGCTGGGATTCCGGCATCGATCACAGGCTGGACGGCGGATCTTCCGGCACATGAAGCCAGGAACGGGAGCCCCATGATGCATAAGTAAAAAAAGGATCTGGACAGTTTCATATGAAATGTGTGAATAATGGTTGCATGCAGGTGTAAATATATGCATTATCCGTCAAATTTTCTATTTTTGTTAAAGTAAGAATTGCATGCTATGAAAAGGATCCTTTGTGCTGTTGTCAGCGTCCTGGCTTTCACCGCTGCCTGGGGGCAGTCATTTCTTGAGGATGTCTATCTCTCCCTGGATAAAGGGGATGGGATTTACGCCAAAGGCGAAACTATCAGGGTTTTTGCCGAGGTGGATAAGGAAACTCCGGCCCTTGTGAAGATCTACCAGAACGGGAAGTTCAAGGAAGTGAGTGAAACGGTCTTGCCTAAGGGGAAAAGCGAGGTTTTCAACGGTACATATGACGAAACCGTCGCACTGATGTTCCGCCTTGCCAATCCTAAGGACCAGAAGGATTCAACAACGGTGGGGGCAGTCGTAGCACCTGAAGGTTTCAGGCCCGGGTTCGAACTGCCCGGGGATTTCCGCTCCTTCTGGAAAAAGCAGCTGAAGGATATGCGCAGGGAGAAGATGCAGGTCAAGCTCACCCCTGTCCCGGTGCCCGGGGAGGACGGCGAAAAATATGAATGTTATGACCTGGAAATCAATTGTCTCTCCTTCCGTCCGGTCCGCGGGTACCTTGCCCTGCCCCGTGATGCGAAGCCCCGCAGTCTCCCGATAGCGATTTTCGCACACAGCGCCGGGGTGATGACCGGTGCCTGGACCAAGGCTACCGTCCAGAAGGCAGTGGGCCTGGCCAAGTCCGGAAGCGGGGCGATAGGCCTGGATATCAACGCCCATGGCGTCCTAAACGGCCAGGATGAATCTTATTATGAAGCTATGGAGAAAGAGCTTCACAATTACTCCAGCTGGCCTGTCACCGATCATGAATCCTTCTATTTCCGCGGGATGTTCCTCCGGCTTGTCCGCGCCCTCGACTATCTGTGTTCCCGCAGGGAGTGGGACGGGAAACGGGTGCTGGTCACAGGAGGAAGCCAGGGAGGAGCCCAGAGCGCAGCCCTGGCGGGCCTGGACCGCAGGGTGAAGATGGTGGTCGTGGACGTGCCTGCGATGTGGGACATGGGCGGTATCCTGAAGGGGAGGACCAGCAGCTGGATCAAGCCCCTTGAGCGTGAAGGAGCCGATTCCCCCGCGGCGAAGGTAGTCCCGTATTACGATGCGTCGAATTTCATGCGTTACTATAAGGGCGGACTGGTAGTGAATGTGGGCCTTATCGACCTGACATGCCCTCCTGCAAGCGTATGGTCTGTCTATAATGTCTGTCCTGCATCGTCCAAGACCATCCATCCATGTGCGTGGAAGGGGCACAGCGGCAAGTATTCCGTTCCGACCGCCGAAGGCCGCTCCGCACTTGCGGCAGGCATGGGCAAATACCTTGACGAAGCCATCAATACTTACCTGAAATAATCCCTGTTTTTAAGTGTGAAACCATGAAAAAAGCCCTGTTGATCCTTGCCGCAGCCGCTTTCGTGATCGGCTGCCGCTCCGTTGAACCCGCCTCGGACAACACCTACGTCGAATCCGGCACCACATATGTGCATGATGCCCTGGAGCCATATGTCCAGAGTGGGGAGCTGCCAGGTGCAATCAGTATCCTGTACAAGGACGGCGTGCAGGAAACCTGCTGTATCGGATACGCCGACGTTGCTGCCGGACGGCCGATCACTCTCGATGATCCGTATATGCAATGCTCACAGACAAAGGGTTTCTGCGGCGTGACCGTAGCGAAGCTGGTTGAGGAGGGAAGGCTTTCCCTGGACGACCCCGTGTCGAAATACCTGCCGGAATTCAAGCAGTTATGGGTCTTGAGCGAACAGAATGGTGACACCAAGGTGCTCAAGAAAGCGCAGAATGAGTTGACCGTGCGCATGTGCCTGAATCATACGGGCGGTTTCCCCTTCGAAATCAGCGCAAAGCGTGCTGACGTACGCGGCGGGGGCTGGTCAGGAGGGGCGCCCCTGAGGCAGACTGCCACGATCGCCGCGAGTTCTCCTCTGCTCTTTGAACCAGGGACCCAGGTGAAATACTCCAACACCGGAATCGACATCGCGGCTGCGGTAGTGGCCGAGGTGACCGGGATGAAATGGGAAGAGTACCTTCAGAAAGAGGTGCTTGACCCCCTTGGAATGTCATCATCGACTTTCTGGCCCACGGACGAGCAGCTTTCCCACCAGATTGAGATGTACCAGTACATCGAAGGGAAACCGGCCAGGTACGTCCTTGAGAGTGGGAACCAGCAGCGCCCCTACAATGATTCACACGTCTTCGCATCCGCCGGTGCGGGTCTATGGACCACGGCCAGGGACCAGGTTAAATTCTACAAGATGCTCATGAACCTTGGCGTCGGGGACAACGGGGTGCGGATCCTCAAGGAGGAAACCGTAAAGAACCTGCTTGCGGTCTCCAGCCGCCCGAAGGAGATGGAAGGCTATTCCCTGGGACTGCATTGCCCCGTAGAGGATTCTGAAGATGGCTGGTTCGGCCATGGCGGCGCCTTCGGCACCCAGTGTACGGTCAACTGGCACAAGAAACAGCTCCGCATGCTGGTGATCCAGTCCAACGGCGGCCCGAAATCGTGGAGCAGTGCCCTGGAGAAAGCCCAGCAGGCCTTCCTGGAATCGGATTTCGACTCTAAGGCTGCAGATGCCTACACCGGGCGTACAGAATAACTGAAACCGCAAAGACCAATCCAATCATGAAACGTACACTGCTTTATCTTTTGTTGTCGTGCGCTTCTTTAGCGTTCATTTCGTGCACGAGACCTGCTGAAGTTTCACTCATGTCGCCTGACAAGACCCTGGAGATGCGTATCGTCCAGGGGAGCCCGCTGACTGTCAGCGTGTACAAGTCTGGGGAACAGTTGCTTGCACCTTCCCCGATCGGGATGACGCTCGATGACGGCACTGTCTATGAGGGGACCGGAAAGGCGGGCCGCGTCTCCCTGACTGACCGGACCGTAGAAGCGCCCATCTACAAGAAATCCTTGATACATGAGCGTTTCCGTGAGCGGACAATATCTTTCGGGACCTTCGACCTTGTGTGCCGTGCCTATGACAACGGAGCCGCCTGGCGTTTTGTCTCCCGGAGCGGAAAGCCCTTCAAGGTCGTGTCTGAAAAGATGGAGTACAATTTCCCGGAGGATTGGACAGCCTGGATACCCTACAACAACGCATCGAAAAGGGATTCTTACCTTGCCCAGCTGGATTGTTCATTCGAAAATACATATGTCCATGTGCCGCTGAGCAAGTGGGATCCGAAGCGGCTTGCTTTCTTCCCGCTGGTGGTAGATGCTCCCGGAGACAGGAAGATATGCATATCCGAAGCTGACCTGCTGCATTATCCCAATATGTGTCTGTCACGCCCCGAAGGGGCCGGGGGGATCCAGGGGTTCCTGGCTCCTTATCCTGCGGAAACCGTTCTGGCAGATCATGGCATAAACAAGAAATCCGCGCAGAGGGTAGTCCGTCATTCGGATTATATAGCCGAGTGTGCACCAGGCGAGAAGTTCCCGTGGCGCATCGTCGAGGTCGAAGATTCCGACGCGGGCCTGCTTGATTCAGACCTGGTCTATCTGCTTTCTACGCCCTCTGACGGTGATTTTTCCTGGGTAGTTCCCGGAAAGAGCGCCTGGGACTGGTGGGCGGGTTATCATCTGCCCGGAGCCGGTTTCGAAGGCGGCATCAACACGCAGTCCTACTGCTATGACATCGATGTGGCGGAGAAACTCGGACTCGAGTACATACTGATTGATGCGGGCTGGTACGACCGCGGCAGCGGCGACCTCTTCCAGGTCGTCCCTGAACTCGACCTGCAGGCGGTAGTAGACTATGGCCGCAGCAAGGGCGTCGGAGTCATCCTGTGGGCTGGCAGCTATCCTTTCGAAAAAGACATGGAGAAGGTGTGCTCCCATTATTCCAAGATGGGTATTCGCGGGTTCAAGGTCGATTACTTTGACCGGGGTGACCAATACGCAGTGGACTTGGTCCGCCGCATTGCCCAGATGTGTGCACAATACCGTCTAGTGGTTGATTATCACGGGGTTCCTAAGCCTGCAGGGCTTCACAGGACCTGGCCGAACGTGCTCAATTTCGAGGCTGTTTTCGGCATGGAGCAGCTAAAATGGAACAAGGGCTGTGACATGGTTACATATGATGTGACCTTCCCCTTCGCCCGTCTTGTGGCCGGCCCCGCCGATTACACCCAGGGCGCGATGATCAATGCTACGCGTGAACAGTATAAGCCAGTATATGAAGCTCCCATGAGCCAGGGCACCCGGTGCCGTCAGGTGGCCGAATACGTTGTCTTCCACTCACCTCTGGTCATGCTATGCGATGCTCCGTCAAATTATATGACCAATCTGGAGACTGCACGGTTTATCGCTTCCATCCCTACGGTGTGGGATGAAACGGTGCCGCTGGACAGCAAAATGGGTGAGCTTGTGAGCATAGCCAGGCGCAAGGGAGACGAATGGTTCGTCGGTGCGATCTGTGGATGGGAAGGCCGGGAACTTGACCTGGACCTCTCTTTCCTGGGCGAAGGTGAATATGAAGCGGAAATCATGCGGGACGGTTCCGACGCCGGAGAGAATGCCTCGTCATACGTTCATGAAACCCGGAAGATAGGTGCGGACCGTTCCTTCCGTGTCCGGCTTGCTCCCGGAGGCGGCGCAGCGCTGCGGATCAGAAAAATATAGGCATATGTTCGAAGAGGCAGTTTCCGTTACTAACAAAATCATATGGAGCCCGGCCCTCGTAGTCCTGCTCATCGCCGCCGGCCTGTATTTTTCTTTCAGGACCAGATTGGTCCAGGTACGCCGCTTCAGGCTTATGCTCAAGTCCCTTTTCTCCGCCAAGGTAGGAGAAGACGGAATCTCGTCATTCGAGGCCTTTTGCATCGCCTTGTCCGGGCGCGTCGGGACCGGAAACATCGTGGGGGTCGCTACTGCGATTGCTTTCGGGGGCCCTGGCGCCGTGTTCTGGATGTGGGTCGTGGCATTCTTCGGTGCATCTACGGCTTTCGTGGAGTCCACCCTGGCCCAGATATACAAGTTCCCGCATCATTCAGGCTACCGTGGCGGTCCGTTCAGTTTCATTGAGCATGGATTCGGAAAGCGATGGCTTGGGGTCTTGTTTGCAGCTGTAACAATCCTCGCGTGCGGATTCTTCCTGACTACGGTGCAGTCGAACGGAGTGTCGTCGGCGATAAAGAATGCTTTCCCCGTGTCTCCTCTTGCTTCAGGTATTTCCCTGGCTGCCATCCTTGGCCTTGTTATCTTCGGCGGTGTAAAGCGCATTGCCCGCGTGGCCTCCGTGATTACCCCCTTCATGGCTCTGGGCTACATCCTGATGTCATTGGTGGTCATATGCTTCCACATCCAGGAAGTCCCCTCAGTGTTCGCGTCGATCGTCACCAATGCCTTCGGGATCAATCCCGTGTGCGGTGGTATAATAGGTTCCACCATTGCTATGGGGGTCAAGCGCGGTATCTTCTCCAACGAGGCAGGGCAGGGAACCGGAGCCATCGTTTCTGCGGCTACTGATGTCAGATATCCCGCGCAACAGGGACTAGCCCAGGCCTTCTCAGTGTACGTGGACACCCTTCTGGTCTGTACCGCCACCGCCCTGATGATCCTGTGCTCCGGAACGTACAACATCCTGGGCAGCAATGGTGAACTGCTCTATGCCGGAGCCCCCGAGCTGGCCAACAACTATGTCAACTACACCCAGAGCGCCGTGGATTCGGTATTCAGCGGCTTCGGAAGCCAGTTCGTCTCCATTGCGATGGTGTTTTTCGCCTTCAGCACGATAATGGCCTATTACTTCTATGCTGAGAGCAGCATCATATACCTTTTCAACAACCGAGAGGGGAAGGGTGAGCATGTGGCTATACGTGTCTTTCAGACGCTTATGCTTGTTTCCGTAGTGTTCGGGGCAGTACGCGAGGCCGACCTTATATGGCAGCTGGGTGACATCGGGGTAGGGCTGATGGCCTGGTTTACGGTTATCAGCATACTCCTCCTCTGTCCCAAGGCCATCAAGGCTTTGAGAGAATTCGAGGCGAGGGAGAAAGACTAGAGGGGCTTACCTGGTCAGGATCTCTACCATCTTGCTGTCTGTGGTGCCGGATGAGGATAGGATGCCAAATCCTCCCTTGCCTTCGCGGTAGCACCACACGGCCCTTGCTATTGAAAGCGAGTCAAAAGCCGAATTCATATCCTCAAGCCAGCGGTAGCGCTGGGCATCGTTATCCTTGAATGCCAGGCAGCCGTATTCCCCGCAATATACCGGTATTCCATACTTTCGGCCGACTTCCGTCACCTTGCTGAAGTTCTTCAGGAAGCGCTCCTTGTCATATGACTCACCTCCAGGCAGGACCTCCCCGGGGTAGCTTACCGGGTCCATAAGGTCCCTATAGCCCGTCCAGCTGGCCCTGTAGTGCGTAAGGGGCATGGGGTTGTAGTAATGGAAGCTCAGGATGATGTTCGGATCCCCTTCGGGCAGGGTGAGCTTGTCGACTGTGTTGTAGCTCTGCCACATATTGCTGCCGATTACGATGACCCTGTCTTTTTCAAGCCCCCTGATGACATCGTAGCACTCCTTCACTATCTTGTTCCAGTCTTCGGGGTCATCCGCAACAGGCTCGTTCATCAGTTCATATGCTACCATTGACACCGGGTAATCCTTCAGCTCCCCGGAAATCTCCCTCCAGCACTGGTAGAAAGACTCCTGCGCCGCCCTTTCGGTAAAGAGGGGCTTGACTGATGCGTTGAAATGGTGGGAACGGAGGATGTGCAGGTCCACTATGGCACGCAGGCCGTTGGTGGCGCACAGGTCGAGAGCGGAATGCAGGAGGGTGAATGCCTCCGGGTCCTTTGTCCCGTCTTCATGGAACATCTGCTCCTCATCAATCGGGATCCTCACATGGTCGAACCCCCATCCTGCTATCCTGGCTACGTCTTCGGCGGTGAAGTAGGAAGCGCGGGCTTCGCCCCTGGCCTTGCTCTGCGAGAGCCAATGCGCGATGTTCACCCCTTTTTCGATGGTAAATGTTTCCTTTTCGCTCCGACAGCAGGAGCAGGCGATGACCGCTGCGGTCAGCAGGATTATTGACAGTCTTTTCATATGCTTATTATTGTTTTTATCCAAGTGATTACAAATGTACAGAAAATCCTGAGATATTCTTTTGGAGATTTTGGGATAGTTGTCTATCTTTGTTAGACATGTAAAAACCAATGCTTAACCAAAAACTTAACTATTATGATTTACAAGAA
>CADCQP010000174.1 GCA_902803535.1 uncultured Bacteroidia bacterium
AAGGCTCGGCTATTCAACGCCATATGAACAATATAAATTATTAACTCAGATTGACGAATCAGTTGCATTTCACACTTGAATTCACGACATTCCCACCGGCGGACCTAACTGCCTGACAATCAACACCACTCCTGTGCCGGTGGGTATTTCGCGGCACACCGGCGCAGGGCTTCTATACAGGAGGCTCCAACAGAAATCGACAACCCCGACAACGATACCCTAAATCGGATCAGAAAAACGGCTAATCCGTACTCAAACTGAATATCAGCTCATTAAAAAGGCATGAAGGTTTGAAAAGACGCATCTATGCTAAAAACATATATGAGAATTCGCATGCACACGGCCACTGAAAAGCCATTCCTGAAAAATATCCGTTTATTTTTCGCTAAACGGATACATATGCCCAATCTTGCGGAAAATATTGGAAAACATAGAAAACAGAAGATGGAAATAGATAACTTGACACATAATCTGCCCCTATGGCACATATGTATACAGGGTCTGAATAACATCGATATCGTTCGCGACAACAAAGACAGGTATATGTTCTTAAAGAAAATGGCCGTCGCATTTTATGCACGCGAACGCCCTGGTAATATTGTGGCTTATTGCCTTTTGGATAATCACTTCCACATAATGGCCCTCGGGAATAAAGATTCCTGCAAAGACGCTTATGAGGAACTGAAGAAGACTTATAGTCAGTATTATTCACAACGATATGGACAGACAAAGCTGCTCAAACATATACCAGATGCGCAGAATCTATGCGACAACAGAGATTATCAGAAGGATGCTATCGGATATACGCTGGGTAACTGCGTAAAACATCGGCTGACCACGAATGCTTTTGCATACCGGTGGAGCTCACTCAGGCTCTATTTTGATCAAGAACATATGGGTGAAGCGGATATGGGGGACCCGATTCCAGTCAGCCCGAATCAAATGTCGCTGGCTCTCCACACCAAAAAGGAGGTTCCATCGCAATGGAAAATCAACCGGGAAGGGAATCTCTTGATGAGCAGTGTCTTGAACCTCACATATGTAGAACGCATGTTTGGGACCATGAACTCGCTTTCCTATTATGCACACCGCCGGAGGGAGAATAAAGATTTGGAGATTAACAAAAACCAGTATAATGACCAGAACGTTAGGAAATTGATTCTTGAAATAGCGGAAAAAACCTATGGAATCAGGCCTCGTGGCCTTGAGCAGCAAAATGACTATATCACAAGACTTGGCGGAAGGGTCAGGGAGGCACAACAGAGATTATTCAACAAGCAGAATTCCACCGAAATAATTCATATGATGAACGAAGACCAAAAAGGACGCCTGTTCAATGAACTGCATTTCCGGTTTGGTATTCCTGCCTCAATCCTGAAAAGGGTCATGAACATATAATCACGCTAACACGTGCGTTACGCCGGTGGGATTATTTTTTCCCACCGGCAGACTTAACTGCCTGACAATCAACACCACTCCTGTGCCAGTGGGAAAATTTTTGCACACCGGGAGGGCTCCAGCTAGCTATTGAGGCTCTTGGGAAGTGCCGGTGGGGGTTTATTTTCCCACCGGCAGACTTAACTACCTGACAATCAACACCACTCCTGTGCCGGTGGGAATTTCACGGCACACCGGGAGCGCCCAACAGGCTATAGAGGCATCCAGGAAAGTGCCAGTGGGATTTTATATTCCCACCGGCAGACTTAACTGCCTGACAATCAACACCACTCCTGCGCCGGTGGGAATTTCGCGGCACACCGGGAGCGCTTGGACGCTCGCTGGAAGGAGGCTCGGTTACTCCAAAGAGGCATCGCCACCTCGCATCGCCAGACCATCAACTGCGCAAGCAACCTGCTGCTCAACCAACGGCCCCACCAACGGAGCAACCAGCGGCGGCAACATGCAGCTCAACCAGCAATTCCATCAGCGACAACGACAAAAGGAAGTGTCAGCGACGGCGGCAATAGGCGGCGCCGCAAGCAGATTCAACAACGGGCACACCAGCGCAGATAATCTCCGAAAAGGCGGCCAACCGAAACTCACAGCACGAACTCACAGCCGAAGCACAGCCGGAACGGACGCACCGGGGAAGATGCACGCACCGGGGAAGGAGGACGCACCGGGGAAGGAGGGCGCACCGGAGAAGAAGGGCGCGCCGGGAAAGAAGCACGCGCCGGGAAAGAAGCACGCGCCGGGAAAGAAGGGCACGCCGGGAAAGAAGCACGCGCCGGGGAGGGTGGGCGCGGATTACCTCTGCCGATGACGCATCAGCCTGACGGGGGAATTCAGGCCGGAGGGGACGGGATCCCAGCCGGCATATGTGTCGGGCTTGTACCTGACATTCAAGATGTTGGCATCCTTCATCTTGCGCCACTGCACGCCCCGGCGGTCCATGTCGGCAATGCGGTTGGCCGGCAGGTTGGTCACCTCTATGCGGAGGTCGTTCTTTCCCGCCTTGACGGCCTTCGAGCAGTCCACGGTAAAGGGCACCGCCCATATGCATCCGAGGTACTTCCCGTTGAGCCAGACGCGGGCGCTTTCACGCACGTCCCCGAGGTCCAGCATGAAGCCGTCTGCCCCTTCGATGTCAGCGGAAGAGAGCTCGAAAGTACAGGCATATGAGCCTGTACCCATCGTAACCGCGGTCTTCTCGTCAAGGCCCTCCCAGGTCATAGTGGAGCCAAGATTGTAAGTCCCCTTGACCTCGGGCGCAGACTGGGTGAACGTCAGAGTCCATGGGCCGTCAATGGTCTTGAACTCAGTAGCTTCCGGTTTTGATTTTCCTTCAGGGAAACCCTGGTCACTGTCCCATGTACGCAGGATAATGGACTCGCCGGAGCGAAGCGCCAGGTTGACTTTTCCACCGCGCACCAGGGCAGGAGCAGTGCTTCCGTCCATGGGATTGAAGAGTTTCGCGCTGGCAAAGGGCACTGCCAGGGAGACGTCGGTGTCCACGTCTTCAGGAGTCTGATTGGCTATGAAATAGATGTACCCGTCGGTGTCGCGCCTGCGGATCATCCTCATATGCAGCCTGCTCCGGATCTCTTCCGGGACTGCGGATTCATAGCTTCCGACCTTGATTCCGGCGGCTTCGATCTCCGCCAGTTTCGCCTTGCTCGCCTCAGGCATATATGCCGGATCCGGGACTATGATGCCTTTATATGAGGCACCGCCAGATGTGACTATCAACCCATTTTCAACATGAGTGTCAAGCAGTTGCGTGTCGGAAATGTAATCGCAATCATAGCCGAGGCTGTCTATCTGGAGGATGTCCTGAGCAAAGTCCGGAGCCACTGCGCCGAGGTAGTGGATCTCCATTCGCATCAGGAAGTTCCCCTCCTTGGCGCGGTCACCTGCGGGAGGATCCCTGTGCCATATGGCCTGGACCGGGAGGAGGACCAGGAAGTCGGCGTCAGGACGGCCTCTCTGGAGGAAACTCTGGCACCTGGAGATGTAGTCGGTCATTGCCGGGACGTCCCTCCATATGGAATTGGTCGAACTCATGTCGATGGAAGCGTAAAACTTCCAGCCCGGCCACGGGTCGTCAGAGGGAGAATAGGCGTTCCCATGGAACATGACCCTGTTGACTCCGGCCGAGAACATAAGGTCGAGTTCCGGCTTTATCTGGGAAAGGCTCGTGCGGAAGTGCTCCGTAAGCCAGGTGCATGTCTCGCTGCTGGTGATGTTCTTGCCGGTGACATGGGCCGCCGAAGAGGCGTATTTGAACATCGAAAGGTCGCTTGCGTTCTGCCTGGTGAAGTAAGGGTCATCCTTGCGCAAACCCTTGATATTCAGATTCGACATTCCGAATCCTTCGATCTCGGGTATGTCAACGGCTCCATATGCATCAAGCAGGTTGGCAGGTGAGCCGTGGGCCTGATAGCGGACCTTCATCCCGTGGGAGTGTGCCCATTCCACCCATGGATATGTGAAATTCTCCAGAAGGAGGTCGTTCATAGTCTGGCGGTAATCGGCGATCACTTTCTTGCCGTCGTCAACCTCTCCGAGAAGCTCGGGGAAGTGCTCCTCGAGAGGATAACCGCGCCTTTTGCGGAACTCGTCGAGAAAGGCCGGAGTCCAGTCTGCGCCATAGACTTCATATGAATCGTCAAAAACCGTGGACGGCCATTTGACCTGCGGATTCGCCGCGAAGGCATTGTCGAACCAATCCAGGTAATGGCGGAGAGCCTTGGGGTCAAGATGGTCTATCACAAGTCCTTCCCCGCCCGGAGCAGCGCGTTTTACTTTCTGCATGGTGCGGCTGATGTAGAAAGCTATCACATGCCATTTCCCGGCCGGGAGGCCTATCACGACCTCACCGGGCTCGGCCCCGTCTTTCCTGACATCCTCCGTGAAGTCCAGGACCGCGCCTCCGGGGCCATATGCCATGAGTTTGCTGAAATGAGTGTAGCTCCGGATCTTCTCGGCTGGCCGGAGGTCGAGCTTGTTGACCCCGCCGAGGAGGTCCCATTCCTGGAAAACGGCCTTGCATGCAGATTCCTCAACGTCCACGTTTGGTCCGCCGAAGGGCCATCCGGTCCCGCAGAGCAAGTCAACCTGTATATCGTCTTTTGCGGCTATCGCTTCCGTAGTGCCGAGGGCTTCCATCCAGCTGTCTGAAAGGAAGGGAAGTTCTCTGTCCTCATAGCCGTTGACCCCGTAGAGAGGGGTGACCTCGACTGTCCCGAATCCGGCCTTGGAAATTTCGTCAAGATTGGTTTTAAGTCCCTTTGCATCAACGGCAGACCCGAGCCACCACCAGCGGACTCCGGGCTTGTTCTCCCGGGTGATTTCGGGCCATCCGGCGTCCTTAGGGGTACATTGGAGAGAAGCGGCTGCACATATGAGTGCCAAAGCGACTTTTGTAAAGCTGTTCATGAGTGTTATCAATTAGACATGACTAAGGTAGCCTAAATTCGCTTTTTTTGCAAGCGAGAGGCGGTTTTACTATATTTAACAGGATTTAAAAATACCGGTTCCAATGAGAAGGTTTATATTAATTGCCATGGCAATACTGCTGGTTCCCTGCCTGTCCGGAGCCAGACAGAAAATCGATTTCGACAAGACCCGCGGAGTCATCAACGCGGTAAACGGTATAGGGCAGCCTCCGGTAACCGGATTTGCCAACACCGCATACTTCCATTATCTGAAGGAAGCCGGCATCCCCTATTCCCGGCTCCATGACGTAGGAGGAGCATATGGCATGTTCATATATGTCGACATCCCCAATATCTTCAGGGACTTCAACGCGGACGAGAATGATCCTCAGTCATATGATTTCGCCTTTACGGACCTCCTGATCAAGGGACTGGTGGACAATGGAGTGGAACCGTATTACAGGCTCGGAGTGACCATTGAGAATGCCCAGCATGTAAAGGCCTACAGGATCTTTCCGCCCGCAGACTTCGCAAAATGGGCGAGGATATGCGAGCATATCATAATGCATTACAATTATGGCTGGGCGGACGGATTCGAGATGAACATATCGCATTGGGAGATATGGAATGAGCCCGAGAACAGCCCCGATCCGGAGACGAATCCCTGCTGGAAGGGCACCTGGGAGCAATACCTGGAGTTTTACGGCATCGCAGCAACTTACCTCAAATCCAAATTCCCCGAACTGAAGATCGGAGGATACGGCAGCTGCGGATTCTATTCGGCCACAGGCGACAGTGTGGCTGCGGGGAACAACAGCATGCGCTATGACAATTTCGTAACATGCTTCCACTCTTTCCTGAAGAGGGCCCGGAGCGAAGGCTGGCCTCTCGACTTTTTCTCCGCCCATTCCTATTCCAAGCCTGCCAATGCCATAAAGCAGATGCAATACGCCAGGAAAACCCTTGACGAATACGGCTTCAAAACAACGGAACTATCTGTGAATGAGTGGCTCCCCGATCCTGCCATAGAAAAGTCCAATACGGGAAAGCAAGCCGCTGAAATAGCCGCCGAGATGATCGGATTCCAGCACATCGGGGTAAACGATGCCGAAATCTATGATGCCAAGATGGGTGGCGGCAGATATTCCCCGCTCTTTGACTACTCTACGCTCAAGCCGAAACGCGCATATTATTCATATGTGATGTTCAACACACTCCGGCAGCTCGGAAAGGCCGTTCCGGTGCCGGAAACGGACGAAGGAGTCTATCTTTGCGCTGCTTCCGACGGGAAAGGAAAGGCTGCGCTAATGGTCTCCAACATCTCCGGGAAACCCTGGAACAATAATCTGGATTTCGGCAGGTACAAGATAACAGAGGTGCGTATCTTGGATGACACGCACCTCAATGAACCGGTCGGAGACCGTCTTGAATCACTGGAGAACGACTCCGTCTGTCTCCTTTTGCTGGAGAAGCGCTAGCGGGGTTATTTTATTCCGTATTTGCGGAGTATCTTCGTAATGGGCTTCACTATGGATTCAGCCCAGAGCTGATAGCCGTAGTTGGAGGGATGTGTACCGTCTATGCTGGCACTGTGGTCATCGGGGACCGCATCCGGCTTGATGAAGTAAACGTCTTTGTACTTCTTGCAGGCTATCTTCATCATGCTGTCGGCCACTTCCATCTTCCTGGCCTCGGATGCATCTATGCTGGTGCTGAATGCGCGGCTTTCCCTAAAGATGGTCTGCTGGAATATGAGCGGCTTGCCGGGATGGGAGGCCTGTATCTTCTCTATGAAGGGGAAGAGGCGCTCCCTGATCATCTGAGGAGTCGGGTTTGAGAAGGAGTCGAAAACGAATGCATCGACATCAGCCGCGGCGAGGACAGTGGCGAAATAGTCCTGGAGCTTGGAGTTGCCGCTGCAGCCGAGGCTCAGCATCTGCAGTCCGGTCATCCTGGTGAACTGGGCGGGATAGCTCATTCCGCCCCTGCTGGTGCATGAACCATGGGTGTAGCTGGATCCGAATATGCCTATGCGGTGGCGGAACGGATTCGGAAGTGCTTCTATCTTAGAGCCTTCCTTGACTCCTATCTTGATGGAGTACTCTTCGCTGTAGAGAGGAAGGTAGAGGAGGCAGTCCTTCATCACCGGTTTCATGGAGGAGATGAGGGCGAGGGGCTGGTCCAGCGACGAGGCTGGACGGCATTTTGATGCGGCATAGCGCCACTGGCCGTTTTCGCGGATATAGAGGTCATATCCCCGGGCGGATATCGGACCGGTGTTGGTGGGGTCTTTGCTGACCCCGCCGAATTGGGTGAGGATGTATATTTCCGGCGAGTCGGTCCTGAAAGCTACGGAAATTCCGGAGGACTCGCGGACCTGGGTGTTCTCTCCTTTGGTAAAACCCTTGAAAGCCACAGTATCTACCCTGTGATAGGGATTCGGGGTATCCATTAGCTTTCCTACGAGGGTGAAGTTCGAGGCTTCAGTGTAAACAACGCCGTTTTGAGCGGATAATCCGACCTGCATGAAAAGGCCGGCTGCGATGCAGGCTGCGAGAAGTGTTTTGTTGGACATATGGTTTTGATTTCAGTTATCAGTTGCTCAAATTTACGAATTATTAATTACCTTGCATACATAATCAACATATTCTTACAAATATGAAAAAATTTCTTGCCCTCTGCCTGTCGTTGGTCTGCCTGACTTCCCTGGCAGGCCCGAAGGTGATCCTGAAACTTGACGATGTCTATGTCAAGGATGGAAACATAAGCTGCAAGCCTGCAATCGACGTGCTCTCAGAACGCGGGATAAAGGCTTCCCTTGGCATCATCGCTTTAACTACCGACGAGACTCTCGGAAAAGGACTCGCTCCATATCTGGCGATGAAAGTTGCCGATGGCGGGCCGCTTTTCGAGTTCTGGAACCACGGACTGGACCACAAGAGGCCGGAGTTCTTTGAAACGGGCTATGACTATCAGCTGGACCATCTGAAGAGATCGGATGAGATAGTTACCGCGCGGTCTGGCATAAGGATGAAGACATTCGGGGCTCCTTACAACGCAGTGGACGAGAACATGGCGAAAGCGCTGGTGGCCACGGGGAATTTCACTCATGTCTTCTTTGCCCCGGCGAAATACTTCGAAGGAACCGGTATCGTGGTCCTGAACAATCGTGTGAACCTGGAGAACGGAACCGGAAACGTGGAATTCGCCTACCTCAAAAAGAATTTTGAGGCGAGCAAGTACACTGATTTTATTGTGCTGCAGGGGCATCCGAACGGCTGGAAGGACCAGAAAATCAAGGAGTTTTCCCAGGTGCTGGACTACCTGCTCTCTCAGGGATGTACATTCATATTGCCTCAGGAGATAACTGGAGCCGATCCGGAACTGATCCGTGCCAATTCCCTTCTCTATGCTCCGGATGTCACAATAGTTAACAAGAAGGCGGTCCCACCCAGCGGAGACAAGCATGACTATGTGAGCATGGGACCTTACTGGTGGCCGGATCCGTCCAAACCGGACGGAAAACCGTACATCCGAAAGGACGGACAGATCAATCCGGAGCGCGAGAACTACACCGACAGGGCCAATTTCGGGAAGATGTCCAGTTCGGTTCAGGCCCTGGCCCGGACATATGCCAAGACCGGAGATGAAAAATATGCCCAGCGGGCTGTGAAGTTCCTGGATACTTTCTTCCTCAACCCGGAGACGAAGATGAATCCGCATATAGAGTACGGTCAGTTCATCCCCGGAATAACTAACGGAAGGGCGGAAGGCATCATAGAGACGGCGAGCGTTCCGGCCCTGATCAAGGCCATGTCAACGCTTCAAAAATCAAAGAGCTGGACAGCGGACCTTGACAAGGGAATGAAGCAATGGATGAGCGATTATTACAAGTGGCTCACCACCAGCAAGATAGGACTGGATGAGCAGCACGCCAAGAACAATCACGGGACTTACTACGATTCGCAGTGCCTGGCTATCCTGCCGTGGCTGGGACGCACGAAAGAGGCGAAGCAGTACTACAAGAAAATCACCCTTCCGAGACTCGTAGCCCAGATTCCTCCGGACGGATCACAACCCAAGGAACTGGCCAGGACAAAGGCATTCAGCTATTCGGTGATGAACCTTAACGGCTTCGTCAGGATCGCCGGGCTTGCGGAAGGAATCGGACTGGACCTGTGGCATTACAAGAAACACGGGCAGGTTTACCTGAAAAGCATGATTGACTGGTTCATTCCCTACCTGACCAAGGAGAAAGAATTTACGTGGCCCCAGATCGAGAGGACCAGCGTAAGGGAGCTTGTGCCGACCCTGAACCAGGCAGCGGAAAAATACAATGACCCCTCGTACAGGCAGGTGATTGAAAAATTGCAGCCGCTGAGCGATACTATCGTACTGTAACATATGAGACATATACTTATTTCTCT
>CADCQP010000175.1 GCA_902803535.1 uncultured Bacteroidia bacterium
AGGTGCTCGGTAGTGGTTGCCTTGACCGAGACCCTGTCAGGAGCGACTCCGAGGATCGGGGCAAGGACAGAGCGCATCTGCCCGATATATTTCCCGATCTTTGGCGCCTGAAGAGCAATGGTTATATCCACGTTCCCGACCTTCCAGCCCTGCTCTGCCACCATATCCACCACTTTGGCCAGCAGCATCTTGGAATCGGCACCCTTCCATTTGTCCGAAGTGTCGGGAAAGAAATGTCCGATGTCGCCCAGGGCAAGGCTCCCCAGCAAGGCATCACAGAGCGCGTGGATCGCCACGTCTCCATCCGAATGTGCGATGAATCCCACGGGAGAATCTATCAACACGCCGCCGAGCCACATGGGCAGTGCAGCAGCAGTTGCATGGACATCAAAGCCATTTCCAATCCTGATATCAGTCATATGCATAAACCGTCTTTTCACCAAAGATAAAGATTTTTGATTAAATTTGTAAAGCCCCCGGGCCGGTCCCGGGACGCAATAACAGAAACACTTCAACAGTAACGGATTAACAAGCATATACCATGGCCCTTTTCAATTTCGGCAGCGACCAGGAACACAGGGTGTTCAACTACAGGCCCATATATTACGACGAAGAGAAGGAAGCTCGCCGGAAGAAATTCGGCGCAGTGGACGGGAGCCTCGAGAAAGACGCCGAGGAGGGGAAATACGTGCCCGGATCATATGTCCGTGGCGCCTTCAAGGACGGTAATTATCAGCGGCTCCGCAAGGCATCGAAGGTTTCGACCATCATCGGCCTGATCGGTGCACTGCTCGTCTGCGCCATCCTCTACTACATCGCGAAATTCTACTCCCTGCTCTAAGGAAAGGGAAGACTCTCCCCGGGCAACGGAAAAGACGGGACTCCCAGGAGCTAAAACAAAGGAAAGCATATGGAACTGAAAATCCTCCCTGGAAACATATCTAACATGATTGCGGCGGGAGAGGTCGTGCTCAGGCCGGCCTCCGTCGTGAAAGAACTGGTAGAGAACGCAGTAGATGCGGGAGCTACCGACATAAAGGTCATCATAACAGACTCCGGGCGTACCCTGATCCAGGTCATCGACAACGGATGCGGCATGTCGCCTGACGACGCGGTCCTGTGCTTTGAGAGGCACGCGACCAGCAAGATTTCCAGCGCCGAGGACCTCCAGGACATAATGACCTTCGGATTCCGCGGGGAGGCGCTGCCGTCGATAGCTGCAGTAGCCGACGTCACCCTGCGCACCAGGCGCGAAGAAGACGAAGTCGGCTGCGAAGTCGAATTCGCAGACTCCAGGCAACTCTCAGCCAAGCAGGTGTCCACGCCGAAAGGGAGCAACTTCGCAGTACGCGACCTGTTCTACAACACCCCCGCAAGGCGCAAGTTCCTCAAAAGCGACAACGTCGAATTCAGGCATATCATCGAGGAATTCACCCGCATAGCCCTGACCCGCCCGGACATAGGATTCAGCCTGACGCACAATAACAGGGACATATATGTTCTCCGCCCGGCGAAGTCCCTGAAATTCAGGATTCTCGACCTGCTTGGGAGCAACGTCGCAGGCGACCTGGTCGACATCCACGCTGAAACATCATATGTCAAGATCGAAGGCTACGCAGGACGTCCTGACACCGCCAAGAAGACCCTCGGCAACCAGTTCTTCTTCATCAACGGACGCTACATACGGAGCCCGTACCTGCACAAAGCGGTGATGAAGGCATATGAACAACTTATCCCCGAAGGGGTTACGCCTTCCTATTTCCTCTATCTGAGCATTGATCCGCACTGCATCGACGTCAACATAAGCCCGACAAAGACCGAGGTCAAGTTCGAGGACGAAAGCGTCATATTCCAGACTGTGTTCGCATCCGTGCGCCAGGTCCTGGGAAAGAACTCCTTCGCCGGAGACATTGATTTCGACAGGGAGGGCGCACCGGAGATTCCGGTCCTGGGGAAGAATTTCTCAGAGTTCCGCCAGGGGCTGGCCCCGCAGACGGACTTCGACCCCAACTACAATCCTTTCGACCGCCCGCGCGACTCCCAGGGGAGCTTCGACTTCTCGGACTACTCTGGAGGTTCAGGCAGACAGGCCGGGGCGGGAGATCCGTTCAGCCGGGGCGGCATGCAAGAAGGCCGGGGCGGTAAGTCAGAAGACTGGGGAGGCGCCCCAGGTTCCGGCACCCCGGGGAACTACTCCAAGTACGTCGACAAACGCGAAGACTACGGGAAACTCTTCGAACAGAAGACATTACCCTCGACACAGATCCTTATCCTCCAGGGGCGCTACATCCTCGCCCCGGCAAGGTCGGGAGTCATGATCCTCAACGTCCAGAGGGCCCGGGAAAGGGTCTTCTACGACCGGTTCCTCGAAGCCGTATCCAAGAACGGACACGTCTCACAGGTCTCCCTCTTCCCTGTCCAGGTACAGGTCGGGGCTGCCAACAAGACCGTCTTCGACGACAACGAGCAGCTCCTGAAATCCCTTGGCTTCGACATCACTTCATTCGGCAACGACACGGTAGTGGTGAACGGAGTGCCTGAAGGTTTCTCTTCCGAAGAAAGCAAGGTCCAGGCAATGCTGGCCGACATCCTCATAGCCCTGACCGACTCCCAGAACTCGCTGCCGGACATGCTCGCAGCGGCTACGGCCCAGAAAATGGCCGGGGTCGGCGCGAAATGCGGCTCGGCCCTCACCTCCCCCGTCGAGGCGCAGAACCTCATCGACGCAGTCTTCGCCTCTTCCAACCCCGAATTCACCCCATCAGGAAAGCGCATCACAGCAATCGCTTCCTTCGACCAGATAGACAAATTGTTCTGAAGCATATGCCTTACTACGAATACAACGGATATGAACGCCCGAACTTCTGGAACTCGCTTCCGGTTGTGACCCGTAACATCATAGCCATCAATGTACTGATGTTCATCGCGACGCTTGTCAACCAGAACTTCATGATCGGCACCTTCGCGATGTTCTACCCGGCATCCCCCTACTTCCGCATATGGCAGCCGCTGACGCATATGTTCATGCACGGCGGCTTCTGGCACATATTCTTCAACATGTACACGTTCTTCTTCTTCGGCACAATGCTGGAGAGGACGCTGGGCTCCAAGAAGTTCCTGTGGTTCTACTTCATCACCGGATTCGGAGCGGTAGCACTGCATATGCTCGTCCAGTGGCTTCAGGTGCGCGCGGGAGCGAATGTCGCGGCCATCTACCAGACACCGGTCCTGGGTGCCTCCGGAGCCGTTTACGGTGTGCTGATCGGATACGCGATGCTCTTCCCCAATGACCGTATGACCCTCCTCTTCCCGCCGGTCACCCTCAAAGCCAAATGGATGATGCTCATCTTCGCCGGTATCGAGCTCATGACCGGAGCCGTGGGTACAGCGGACGGCGTGGCGCATTTCGCCCACCTGGGAGGAATGCTCTTCGGCGCCCTCCTGATAATATGGTGGAGAAAGACCGGCCGGCTGTCCCGGTGGTAGGCTGCCGGGAAGCTGACGCGAAAGGCTTAAGAGGCTAAAAAAGATATAAAAAGGCTAAGAATGGTACAAAAACGGCACGGCCTACTGCTGGGAATCGTCTCCACGGCAATCATGCTTCTCTGCGGAGGGGCATTGTGGCTGAGCTGGTTTTCCATGTACATCCACCCGGAGAAAGCATGGGGCCTGACCCTCTTCGGGCTGCTTTTCCCGCTGCTTGTCCTGCTTAACATCCTCATGCTCATATGGGCGATTGCCCTGAGGTCAAGGTCCGCCGTCATTCCTCTGCTGGCCCTGATTCCCGCATTTTTCCTTTCGGGACGCTACATCCAGTTCAATAAGGCTCCTGAGGCCACGGGGAACGGGGAGATAGTCTCCGGAAAAGCCGGCAAAGTGGCTGTTGACGGTGCAGTCAAGGTTCTGACGTGGAATGTCGGAAAGTTCTCTGCTGCAAAGAAATCCACCGGGCTGGACAGTTGGCAGACTTGTGCCGATTCAGTGTTCACCGCACTCCGCAAGATGTCTCCGGATGTCATATGCCTTCAGGAATTCCACCTGGACAAAGCCTCCAGGATCAATGATTTCCTCAAGGCGAAATACCCTGGCTGGGAGCAGACCTCCTACACCTACACGAACACATCCGGATGCTATGGATGCGTGATACTCAGCCGTTTCCCCATCCTCGGAAAAGGCAAGTTCGACTTCAGCCACAGTTCCAACCTCGCGATATATGCCGACATCGAGACACCGTCGCAGAGGCTTAGGGTTTACAACTGTCACTTCGAGAGCTACAGCATATCGCCTGAACGTCTGATCGCCTCGCTCGACAGCAGCCTGGTCAGAGAGACCGAAAACAAACTCAAGCACTCGATAATGAGACGCCCGTCCCAGGCACAGTTAATCGCTGACGACATAGACGCCAGTCCATATGACGTGATAGTCACCGGAGACTTCAACGAAAATCCGGTGTCATACACCTACAGGATGCTCGCCGGCGGAAGGAAAGACGCCTTCGTGGAGGCAGGACGGGGACTGGGCCAGACATATGCCAAGATGGGGCCTTTCCTGCGGATCGACTACGTGCTCTTCCCGAAGGACTGGAAAGCTCTCGACTACGCCTGCCCGAAACTGAAACTATCCGACCACTACCCTGTGGCGACAACCCTGGCACCACAAAAGAAGTAATTGAAAACAAGACATATGACAACAGATGAAATAATAAAGAAAGCAGTCTCCGTGATGCGCGACGGAGGAGTCATCCTCTACCCTACCGACACGATCTGGGGCCTGGGATGCGACGCCACCAACCCGGACGCAGTACAGCGTATCTTCGACATCAAGCACAGGCCTGATTCCAAGTCACTGGTACTGCTTGCCGCGGACCTCGACATGGTGGCAAGGTACATCAAGACCATACCAAACATCGCGATCGACCTCGTCGAAGTGAACGACAAGCCCATGACACTGATCTACCCCGGCGCCATATGCGGAAAGAAGCCTGCAGAAGGAGAAAAAGCGGCCGCCGACAAGAGTCTCCTGGCATGGAACACCGTCGCCGAAGACGGTTCCGTAGGGATCAGGATCCCCATGATGGAATTCTGCACGACCATGTGCCGCAAACTCGCCAGGCCCGTAGTGTCAACCTCGGCCAACATCTCGGGAGAGCCTTCGCCCAAGGTTTTCGCAGACATCCCGCAGGAAATAGTATCCGCAGTGGACTACGTGGTCCCGCGCTACCTGGAGAAGGGCTCCACCAGGCTCGCCTCACAGATCATCAAAGTGGGCCTGCGCGACGAAGTCGAAGTCATCAGGCCGTAAGCGATGGAGATTTTCTACTCATATGACATCGGCGCAGGAATGGCCAGGCTCTCACCGGAAGAGTCGGCCCATTGCTGCAGGGTGCTGCGCAGGCGCACCGGCGACGTCATCCAGGTCATAGACGGGGAAGGGACCATGTACGACTGCCGCCTTGTCGATGACAACCCAAGGGGCGCCGAGGCAGAGATCCTGGAAAGGCATGAGGGCTGGGGGTCACACAGTTACGACCTCACCATGGCGGTGTGTCCGACCAAGAATACCGACCGTTTCGAGTGGTTTGCCGAAAAGGCCGTGGAACTGGGAGTTGACTGCATACAGCCAGTCATAGGCGAACGTTCCGAGCGAAAGGTCCTCAGGACCGACCGGATCCGCGGAATTGCGCTGTCAGCAGCCAAGCAGTCCCTCAAGGCGAGGGTCCCTGCAGTCTGCGAACCCCAGTCCGTCATGGAGTTCATCGCCTCGATGAAAGACAGCAACTCACTGAAACTCATCGCCTACTGCTTCGAAGGAGAAAAGAGGAGGATCAGCATCACAGAAGCGCTGTCTTCCTTCACGGGGGACTCCATAGCCGTCCTGATCGGCCCCGAGGGAGATTTTTCACCGGCAGAGGCCACAGCGGCTCTCGAAGCAGGATTCATTCCGGTGCATCTTGGAGCTTCCAGGCTCCGCACCGAGACCGCAGCCGTGACAGCAGTGTCCGCCGTTTACTTCAACTACCTGTAAATCATATGTTCATAGGCCTGATCTCAGACACACACAAGGTCTTTGCCGA
>CADCQP010000176.1 GCA_902803535.1 uncultured Bacteroidia bacterium
GAGAAAGACCTGAATGACGTCTGCGACTTCGCGAACTGGAATCCCTCACACTACCTGGACACTGGAGAGATGTCACTTGCGGTCTCGATCGGATACGACTGGCTCTACGATGTGCTCAGCCCCGAAACGAAGAAAAAGATTGAAGAAAAACTGGTGGAATACGCTTTCAACACATCCGAGGGACAGGCTTTCTACAACCGCACAAACAACTGGAACCAGGTCTGCAACGCCGGACTCATCTCTGCTGCGCTTACCATATGGGAGACCAATCCTGAATTCTACAAGGCACAGGTAGCCAAGTCCATAGAAAGTAACAAGGGAGCCCTGAAAGCAGGTTACTCCCCCGACGGCGCCTATCCGGAAGGCTCAACCTACTGGGAATACGGAACCGAGTTCCAGTGCATAATGGTTTCAGCCCTTGAGAGCACCCTCGGAAGCGACTTCGGCATATGCTCGGCAGAAGGCTTCGACAAGACCGCCGATTACCAGATGCATTCGGTAAGCAACACACTCGAGAGATTCAACTATTCGGATTGCGGCAGTGGTTTCAGGGCCAATCCGGCACTGTGGTTCTTCGCGGTCAGGTTCAACAGACCGGACGTACTTTATCTCGAGCAGGCCGCCCTGGAAAGGAAAGCATATGTAGACAACCGCACCCTCTTCCTCGCCCTGACATGCGCTGCAAAAGCAGATTTCAGCGCCATCCCGGTTCCGGACAAGAATATGTACACCGGAGCCGGAATCACACCGGTTGCGATGATGCGCACCGGATGGGATGAAAAGGACCTCTACCTCGGCGTCAAGGGAGGAAAATCGTCGAACCCGCACGGACATATGGACATCGGAGAGTTCGTATTCGATGCATATGGATACCGCTGGGCCGTCGATTACGGCCAGCCGGCGTATTCCACCATCGAGTCGTTCTTCATCAAGGAACTGGGGAGCAGTCCCCTTTTCAACGGCAGGCAGGATTCTCCCCGCTGGGATCTGTTCTCCTATAACAACAAGCAGCACAACACAATAACCATAAACGACAGCAAGTTCGACGTAAGCGCCTTCTGCCCCATCACCGCTACTTCCGACGACCCGATGAGGATGAGCGCCACCGTGGACCTCACAGCATCCTATTTCGGTGCCGTGGAATCCGTTGTACGCACCGCCGCCATAGTCGACAAGGCATATCTCGAAGTAAAGGACAACCTCAAGGGCGGATCGAAGCCTGCCCGTGTTCGCTGGACCCTCGTCACCCGCGGCGAGCCTGAATTCACTGATGACGGCATAATCCTCAGCCAGGGAGGGATCAAGATGAAACTCCATGCCGACGGAGCCGCAGTCACCTACAAGAGCTGGCCGACTGACGAGGAATCCATGGGCCTGGACGGAAAGGATTTCGTACAGCTAGTCAGCGGCAGTTGGATTGTCGGATTCGAATTCGACCTGCAGAAAAACGCCGAAGTCAACCTCGTGACGACCCTGAAAAAAATCTGACGATGAGGGTTCTGAAAGGATTCATCACTTCATTCGCCGCAATCCTGGCACTCCTTACGATTGCAGGATGCAACTGCGGCGTGAAAACTTCCTCAACGGTCCATGCCGAAACGATCGATGAGGCGGATCTGTCAGTGCTCACCGCCGCGAACCATCCGCGTCTTTTTGTTGACGCAAACACTTTCAAAATAATCCGCAGATCTCTCGGAAAGAATCCCCTTCTCACAAATCTCCACTCACAGATAATGGAGCAGGCGGCATCATCCGGCCTTGCCGAAGAGCCCCTCGTTTACAAGAAAGACCAGAGCAACAAGAGAATCCTTCAAATCTCAATCCAGGCCATGACCAGGATAGCTTCCGCCGCATATGCCTACAGGATGACGGGAGACAAGAGATATCTTGAGCACGCTGAAAAAGATCTGAACGACGTATGCGACTTCCCTGACTGGAATCCCGACCATTTTCTGGACACCGGTGGAATGTCGCTGGGTGTAGCCATCGGATACGACTGGCTTTACGACGTCCTTAAGCCCGCCACAAAGAAGAAAGTGGAAGAAACGCTTGTCAAATACGCATTTGAGACTGCGGAAGGCAGAAGTTTCTACAATGAGGTCAACAACTGGAACCAAATATGCAATTCCGGACTTGTCACTGCCGCCCTGGCCATATGGGAGACCAATCCGGAGCTTTGCAAGGCCATGGTTTCAAAGTCAATCGAGAGCAATAAGGGAGCGTTGAAAGCATGTTATTCGCCTGATGGAGCATTCCCGGAAGGATCAACATATTGGAAATATGGGACCGAATCCCAGTGTATGATGATTTCCGCACTGGAGACTGCTCTCGGAAGCGATTTCGGTATGTGTTCAGCTGAAGGTTTCGATATGACAGCCGACTACCAGATACACTCAATAGGACCGACCCTTAAGCGCTTCAATTATTCCGACTGTGATGAAACCTTAGGAAGCAATCCTGCATTGATGTTCTTCGCGACCCGTTTCAATAAACCATACCTGCTCATTTACGAACGGCAGGCCATAGAAAATGACGGATATGTGAATAATTATTCCTTATTCTTCGGCCTGGCCTGCATTGCCAGAAGCGGCATATCGGAGATCCCCGTCCCGCCTGACAACATGTTTTCGGGCAAGGGAGACACTCCCGTCGCCATGATGCGCACCGGATGGGGTGAAAAGGACCTCTATCTCGGCATCAAGGGCGGTAAGGGAGCCGGCCCCCACGGACATATGGACTCGGGTAATTTCGTCTTCGATGCATATGGTTACCGCTGGGCTTCTGACTACGGTGCACCGCCATATGACAAGCTGGAGGCTTTTTTCATAAGACAAGGAGGAGGCGAATCAGACCTGTGGGACATGGGGCCAGAATCCAAGCGCTGGGATATCTTCCCATATAACAACAAGGCCCACAACACCATTACCATCAATGACAGCAAATTTGACGTCAACAGCTTCACCCCGCTGACCGCCGTCGAGGACACGCCTTCGAAGATGAGCGCTACCTTCGACATCACTTCATGCTACTTCGGGAACGTACAGTCCGCTGTCCGCACCGCAGCCATTGTGGACAAGGCATATCTGGAAGTCAGGGACAACCTCAAGGGCGGATCGAAGCCTGCCCGCGTCCGCTGGACCCTTGTCACCCGTGGAGAACCTGAATTCACTGATGACGGCATAATCCTCAGCCAGGGTGATGTAAAGATGAAACTCCACGCCGAAGGAGCAGCAGTAACCTACAAATCCTGGCCTACCGACGTGGATTCCATGGGGCTTGCGGGAGAAGAATTCGTCCCGTTTGTCAAAGGCTCCTTCATCGTAGGTTATGAGATGACCCTCCAGAAGGACGCCGAAGTCAACCTTGTTACTACCCTCAAGAAAATCTGACGACTCTTAACCAACCAAATCACAATAACATGAAACTATTGAAAAACATGATCCCCGCTGCAGCAGCGCTCATGGCGCTCCTGCTCACAGCCGGATGCAACCAGGGCAAGAAGGCCCCCGCAGCTCCTCCTGCAAAGACCTTTGAGGAGGCGGATTTCTCCGTCCTCACCGCCGCGAACCACCCACGAGTCTTCGCGGATGCAGCCACTTTCAAGAACATCAAGAAGTCCCTCAAGAAGAATGCACTTCTTGCAAACCTGCATGACCAGATGATGCAGAAGGCCGAACAATACGGCCTGGCCGAGGAACCTCTTGCCTACAAGAAAGATGAGAGCAACAAGAGGATCCTCCATGTCTCCAATGCAGCGGTAAACCGCATCTCCGCCGCCGCATATGCCTACAGGATGACCGGGGACAAGAAGTACCTGGCCCATGCCGAGAAAGACATCAATGACGTGTGCAACTTCCCGGACTGGAATCCTTCACACTTCCTGGACACCGGAGAGATGGCCCTGGCAGTAGCCATAGGATACGACTGGCTTTACGATGTCCTCAGTCCCGAGACTAAGAAGAAAGTAGAGGAAACACTTGTAAAATACGCTTTTGAAGCCTCGAATGACAGGTGGTTCTACAATGCCTCCAACAACTGGAACCAGGTCTGCAACGCCGGCCTGGTCTCTGCAGCACTGGCCATCTGGGAGACCAACCCCGAAATCTGCAAGGCACAGGTCGCCAAATCAATTGAGAGTGACAAGCTTCCCCTCAAGGCAGGCTATGACCCTGACGGTGCCTATCCTGAGGGATCAGGCTACTGGGGATACGGAACCGGTTTCCAGTGCATCCTGATCGCAGCCCTGGAGAGCGCCCTCGGAAGCGATTTCGGCATATGCGATTCACCCGGATTTGACAAGACTGCCGACTATGAACTGCACACCATCGGCAACACCCTCAAGCGCTTCAACTATTCAGACTGCGGCGAAGGCAAGGGCGGCATTTCATCCATGATGTTCTTCGCCACACGCTTCAACAAACCATATCTGCTCTATTTCGAGCGTCCCGACATTGAGAACGGAGGCTATGTAAACGACCGGACCCTCTTCGTGGGACTGACATCGATAGCAAAGAGCAACATAAGTGAAATCCCCGTCCCCCCCGAGAATATGTTCTCCGGCAAGGGTGACACGCCAGTCGCAATGATGCGCAGCGGATGGGGTGAAAAGGACCTCTACCTCGGCATCAAGGGCGGCAAGGGTGCCGGTCCCCACGGACATATGGACTCGGGCAATTTCGTCTTCGATGCATATGGCTACCGCTGGGCTTCCGACTACGGCGCTCCGCCCTATGCCAAATTCGAAGCCTACTTCATGAAGAACGGCACCGGCGAATCAGACCTGTGGAACATGGGACCCGAATCCAAGCGCTGGGACCTCTTCCCGTATAACAACAAGGCTCACAACACCATAACCATCAACGACAGCAAGTTCGACACCGGCAGTTTCACTCCGCTGACCGCAGTTGAGAACACCGCTTCCAGGAAGAGCGCCACATTCGACATGACTTCATGCTACTTCGGGAATGTACAGTCCGCAGTCCGCACCGCAGCCATAGTGGACAATGCATATCTCGAAATCAAGGATGACCTCAAGGGTGGAGCCAAGCCCGCAAGCGTACGCTGGACTTTCATCACAAAGGCTCAGCCCGAGATCACAGCTGACGGCATCGTCCTCACCCAGGGTGATGTCAAGATGAAACTCCACGCCGAGGGAGCGGCTGTTACCTACAAGAGCTGGCCTACCGATGCCAAGTCGCTCGGTCTTGCCGGAGAAGAGGTCGCCCCGTATATCGCAGGTTCATATGTCATAGGATATGAACTGCCCCTGCAGAAGAACGCAGAAGTCAACCTCGTGACTACCTTGAAGAAGATCTAGGATCAAAACTTGGCGGCATGGCGGATAACCATGCTCGCCAGGGTCATCCCGAAGGTGGCTGTCACCGGCGCCATACTGCCGTTGATGGCCACCTTTCTTGTGTCATGCACCTCCTCGTCAGAAACGAACGGCTGATTCTTAAGCGCTTCCGGAGACCAGACACATTGGAATTTCCGGGAGGGGAAGACCCCGGAGTGGCGGAATTTCCTGCGCAGGGCGGCTGCAAGAGAGCAACCGTTCACATCCCAGAATTCAGACACGCGCACTTTGGTCGGATCAAGCTTGAGAGCAGCGCCCATGGAACTGAAGAACACTGCTTTGCTGTCACAGGCTTTGAGTATGAGCTCTGCCTTGCACCCAAGGGTGTCAATGGCGTCAATGACGTAATCGAAAGAATCCAGGTCATATGAAGACGACGTCTCAGGTGAATAGGATCCCTGGACCGCAACGATGTCTGCATCGGGATTGATCTCAATGAGCCTGTCGCGCATGGCCTCCGACTTCTGGCGGCCTATGGTCGCGGAGGTTGCCGGCAACTGCCTGTTGACATTGGAAGGGGTAATCACATCGTCGTCAACTACAGTGAGATGGGTGACTCCGCTGCGGACCAGTCCTTCGGCGCACCAGCTGCCTACTCCCCCCAGGCCGAAAATGACCACGCGCACCCGTGACAGCCTGTCAAGGGCCTCCGAACCGAGCAGGAGCCCGGACCTGTTGAAAATGTCAGATCCCACTGCGAAAAACTATTTGTCAACGATATAGACGTCATCGCCGGGCTCGGCGAAATTGAAATTCTCACGGGCATATCTCTCCAGGGAGTCCTTGTCGTTGGACAGCATCTTGACCTTGGCGTCCATCTTGTCTATCTCCTTCTGGTAGATCTCCATCTGACGCTCCTGGCGGCGGATCGTAAGGCCGGCACGCACCCATGCGATGATGTTGTCATGGTTGAAAAGGCCGAATCCGACCAGGATGACGAAGATGGAAGTGGAAATGATGAAATACCTCAGAAATGAACGCTGTTCCTTCCTGTTGCCGTCTTTCGACTTGTCCCATATGTCCATCAGCCTTCCCATAAGAGGATGAGAGATTTTCAAATATATGCAAAAATAGCTATTTTTGTTCGATTTAAAGCTAATGAATCACTAAATACACAGAATCATGAAACCTACCCTTCTTGTCCTGGCCGCCGGTATGGGCAGCAGATATGGTGGACTCAAGCAGATGGACGGAGTCGGTCCAAGCGGAGAGACGATCATCGACTACTCGATCTACGATGCAGTCAATGCCGGATTCGGCAAAATCGTCTATATCGTAAGGGAATCCTTCAAGGAACAATTCGAACGGACGGTAAAAGAGAAATACTCCCACGTAAAATGCACTGACGGCTCCCCGCTGGAGTTCGTCTTCGTGACACAGGAGCTTGACAAGATACCACAGGGATACCAGACCAACCCCGAAAGGCAGAAACCGTGGGGAACCGCCCATGCAGTCCTCATGGCAAAGGACGTCATCCATGAGCCGTTCGCCGTCATCAACGGAGACGACTACTATGGCAAAGAGTCCTTCCGGATCCTGGGAGACTGGCTCCGCGACCACCAGGACAGCAAGGGCCTGTACAGCATCGTAGGCTTCCAGCTCGACCACACCCTCTCCGAGTCGGGAGGCGTTTCGAGGGGCATATGCTTCTACGATGAGCTCCAGCACCTTACCGACATCGCCGAGCACCTGAACATCGCCAGGGAAGAAGACGGGAAAGTTTACGGAGACAATTCCGTAAACGGAGCCGCACACGTCGAGCTCGACGGCACGGCCCTCTGCTCCATGAACATGTGGGGATTCACCCCGGACTACTTCGACCTCAGCCTCGAAGTGTTCAAGGACTTCCTCAAGGACAACGGCACAGACCTCAAGAAAGAGTTCTACATCCCATATGCCATCGACTGCATGATAAAGGACGCAAAAGCTGAATGCGACGTGCTTTCCACCCCGTCCCACTGGTTCGGCGTCACCTACAAGGCCGACCGCCCGGGCGTAGTAGCCAAATTCGCATCTCTCGCACAGGAAGGTGTCTATCCAACCCCACTCTACAAGTAATGGCCAGAAAGATACATGACTACAAGATTTTCGGCAACCACGCCTACTACACGCCGGGAATCAGCGGGATGATCGCCCTCTTCGGGTGGTTCATCCTGGGATCGATCGTAGGATCGGTCCTTGCAGCCCTGCTCACGCCTATAGGCATGGGCGACTATGCCTTCATGCTCGCATATGTCGTCTCATTCATTCCGGCGATGATGTTCGCCGCGTCCCGCGGAGTCCGCAATGCAGGTTTCGACACGGGATACGTCCTGGACAACAACAATTTCGCCCCAGTCAACGGCTGGGTCCTCGCTGCCATGGTAATAGTCGGAACGCTCGCCATGAGCTACATTTCCGACTTCTTCACCAGCCTGCTCCCCCCGATGCCGGACTTCCTGAAAGAAGCCATGGAGAAACTGACCCAGGACAGCCCGCTGTGGGTTTCCTTCATTACAGTCAGCCTCATGGCCCCCTTCTTTGAGGAATGGCTGTGCAGGGGAATGGTCCTCCGCGGCCTGCTCCATTACAAGCACACCCTGAGGGTCTCCACCCCCACTGAAGAAGAAGCCCTCGCCGGAGTCAAACCCGGAGACGTGGTTACAAGGCATGGCCTCAAACCTGTCTGGGCCATAGTCATTTCCGCGGTCTTCTTCGCAGTGCTGCACATGAATCCGTGGCAGGGAATCGCCGCCTTCCTCCTGGGATGCCTCTTCGGCTATGTCTATTGGAAGACCGGGTCGCTTAAGCTTACGATGCTGATGCATTTCACGAACAACACCTGCGCCCTGGTCCTGGCCAACGCATTCCCGTCAATGGCTGAGGCCGAGAGTTTCATGGACATCCTCACCCCATGGCAGTACGCTGCCGGTGCGGTAATATGCATCGCAATCCTGGTCCTCTTCTTCCTCGTCTTCCGCAAGGTTGAAGTCAGGGACGTCCACGGCAACTGCGATCCGATAGAAGCTACGCTTCCTGAATGAATCCTTCCACGGATGCAAGGTCGGAGACCTTACCGGCATCTATGAGACGAAGGTTCTCCGGGCATATGCCCAAGACCGGATAACGGTCACAATTATCGATATAGAAATCCGCAATCGAAAAGCTGGTCCCGTCTTCGAGGCCGGCTTTTTCGAATGCCTGGAATATGCCTGATGAAAGCATATGCACTCCTCCGAAGGCGAACTTCCGGTACTTCTGCGGGTTGAAACCGGGGATAGGGCTACGTACGATCCCGTTTTTCTCGTCGGTCCAGCCGCAGAGGCGCATGTCCTCATCAAAGAGGAAATACCGTCCGCTGCGTGAGACCCTACGGCTGACAAGGATTGATGAAATCCCCTCTGTGCGTGATGCTTCCTCGCTGAATGAGGCAATGTCAAGGTTAGAGAATATGTCCACGTTATGGACCAGGAAATGCCCGCACCCTTCCAGGAAAGGCCTCGCATGGAGGATCCCGCCTCCGGTATTGAGAAGGTCAGGCGTCTCCTCCGAGAGGTGGATCTCAGTTCCGAAATTCCCTTTCCCGGCAAGGAAGCTGCGCACCATAGGTGCAAAATGATGGATGTTTATCACGAACCGGCCGTAACCGGCTCCCATGAGCTTCCGCAGAACATGCTCAAGCATCGTCCGCCCTCCGACCTCGACAAGGGCCTTGGGCCGGGACTGGGTAAGCTCTCCCAGACGGGTTCCGAGCCCCGCCGCGAGAACCATTGCAGTCTTTGTCACAAGATTAGTTTCCATACGTTTGGAATCACCGCAAAATTAATCAAAATACGTATATTTGTAAAATTTAAACACTAAGCCATGCCATTACCGAACATTGCATATTGCTCCGACAAGTACCAGTACACGATGGGCAAGTCTTTCTACCAGACCGGCAGGAAAGACCGCATAGCAGTTTTCAACCTCTTCTACCGCGTCGCCCCGGAACACAACAACTGGGCAGTAGTCAGCGGGACCGAGGAAGTCATTGAAATGATCAGCCGCCTCGGGCAGGAAGCTCCCGACTTCTACGAGAAGTTCCTCCCAGGAGATCTCTACAAGGATTTCCGCGAGTACCTGAGCACCATGAAGTTCACCGGTGAGGTTTACGCCATGAGGGAGGGAGAGATCGCCTTCCCGAACCAACCGGTCATCACCGTCAAGGCTCCCATAATCGAGGCCCAGGTACTTGAGACCCCGATGCTCTGCATCATGAACCACCAGATGGCAGTCGCCACCAAGGCTTCCAGGGTCTGCCGGGCCACCAAGCACCCCGTAAGCGAATTCGGATCGCGCCGCGCCCACGGCCCATGGGCTGCTACATACGGAGCCAAGGCCGCCATAATCGCCGGATGTGCAAGTACTTCCAACATCCTCACGGGAGTCATGAACGGAGTTCCCTCTACAGGGACCATGGCC
>CADCQP010000177.1 GCA_902803535.1 uncultured Bacteroidia bacterium
CTTCAGGACGAACCGCATGTCTCCCGAGGGAGGCATAAGGCTTTTCAACGGCGAGGGGAACACAACGCGCCCCTTGTCGTCGAGTTTTGCCGAGCAGTTGCCGATGAATGTTACCATGAACCTGTGGTTTGAGCTTTTACTTTCACGCTAGTCGGACACAAAGATAATTAATCTTTTCCATTTTCTTCCACATATTCCCAAATTTTTCCACAAATTTTTCCACACATGGATTTGGCAGGATGGGCTCATGCGTTACAGCCTCCCAGGAAGCCCGTGGTCTCCCGTGACCTCGTGAACGGGGGGACCGCCGCAAAGCGGTGGTGGGATGAGCGTCTGCGAAGGCTTCCTGGGAGGCTGTAACGCATAACCAGGCAATGCGGCCCAAAAAAGAGCCAGCCCATTTTTGGGCCGGCTCTTTTGTCTGTAATCCTGGATTGTCAGATCTTATCTCCGAACGCAAGGTCACCGGGATCTCCGATGCCCGGGATTATGTACGACTGGCTGGTGAGCTCTTCATCGATGGCGGCGGTCCATAGGGTGACGTCGTCCCCGAATTTCTTGCTCAGTTCCTCTACAGCGTAAACACTTGACACAGGGCAGATTATATGAGTATGAAGCGGGTTCCCCCCAAGCTCGATGAGCTTGTTGTAGGAGATCTCCATGGAGGCTCCGGTAGCCAGCATCGCGTCGGACACGATCAAGACCTTGCCTTCAAGTGATGGACAGTTGCTGTACTGTACGTTGATGTGGTAGTCATCTTCCCTGTCGTATTTCCTCCAGGCTGCTATGAATGCGCAGTCCGAGTCATCAAAGACCTTCAGCAGGCCATTCTGGAGCGGCAGTCCGGCTCGCAGGATAGTAGCGAGGACCAGCACGGAATCACAGGTCGGGACCTCGGCCGTCCCAAGGGGTGTCTCTACCTCTTTTGGAGAATATGAGAGTGTCTTGCTGAGTTCATATCCGAATATTTCCCCGATGCGTTCCATGTTGGCACGGAAGCGCATCCTCTCTTTCTGGACCGTACGGTCGCGGAGCTGGGCAATGAAATTGTTCAGAACTGAATTCGTTCCACCGAGATTGATGACTTTCATGTTGGTTCGTAAGGCTTGATTCCAAGTCCAAATCTAAGAATTATTTTCTTACAATCGTCATTTTCTCGTCTGAAAAACTGAAGTACCGGTCATCTGCGAATATGATATGGTCCATGAGGGATATGTCGAAGGGCTCTACGGCGCGCCTGATGGTCCGTGTCACCCGGATGTCATCGGCTCCCGGCCTGGGGCTTCCGGAGGGGTGGTTGTGGATGATGATCAGGCTGCTCGCCTTCTTCTCAAGTGCTTTCCGAACCAGCACCTTGGTGTCTATCGTAGTGCTGCTGATTCCCCCGGTGCTCAGGGCCTCTTTGCCTATGACATAATTGGCGCGGTTCAGGTACAGCACCCAGCACTCTTCATGGTCCAGCCCTTTGAGGTGAGGCATCATGATCCTGTACACTGTCTCCGGGGAAGTGACCGGAGTCTTGTCCGGGGGCCCGCCGTCCGCGCAGAAACGCCTTCCAAGCTCAATTGCCGCGGAAATGGACAGGGCCTTCCCGACCCCTATCCCAGGGATGCCGCATAGAGATTCAAGGGAGACCGAGGCCAGTGCTGAAACCGAGCCGTCAAGCGCTGACATTATTTCCCGGGAGAGCTCGACGGCATTGCGCTGTGAGTCGCCGGTACGTATCAGGATTGCCAGGAGTTCTGCATTGCTCAAGGCAGCAGGCCCTTTTGAGAGCATCTTCTCACGTGGCCTGTCATCGTAGGAAAGTTCTTTTATCCGCATATGTCTGCATGTTTTTATGCGAACATATGGAATAAGCGGGGTTCCTGGCCTAAGAAAGGTAAAAAGTGGGCCGGAATTTACGGATCTTTGGAAATCAGAGCTCTTTGCGCAGGCGTGCTTTCGGGATGCCAAGCTGGTCGCGGTACTTTGCTATAGTACGGCGGGCGACCTTGTAGCCGCGTGCCTCCATCTCCGCCACGAGCTGGTCGTCAGTAAGGGGCTTCTGCTTGACCTCATTGTCGACGCATTCCTGGAGAGCCTTCTTGAGCTCCCTTGTAGAAACCTCGTCACCTGCCTGGTTCTCAAGACCTTCCGAGAAGAAATACTTGAGCGGATAGATGCCAAAATGGGTCTCGATGTATTTGGAATTCACCACTCGGGAAATGGTGGATATGTCGAAGCCTGTCTTCTCGGCGATGTCCTTGAGGACCATCGGGCGCAGCTTGCACTCATCTCCGTCAAGGAAGTAGTCGTGCTGGTAGTCGATTATGGCCTGCATTGTGCTCTGGAGCGTGTTGTGGCGCTGTTTCAGGGCCTCGACGAACCATTTGGCCGAATCGAGCTTCTGTTTTACGAATGTTGCGGCATCCTTTGTCTGGCGGTCTTTCGTGCCTTGCGAATCCTTGAGGAGGTCGGCATATTTGGGGCTGACCCTGATTTCCGGAATCCGGAAACGGGGCATTGTCAGCTTGAGCTCTCCGCCGTCGATGTCGAGTTCGAAGTCGGGCACGATCTGCTGTGCCTGGTCGTTGTAGGAGTCGTCAATCTGTCCTCCCGGAGAGGGGTTGAGCTTGAGGATCTTATCCATGGCGGCCTTCAGGTCTTCCTCGTCCCATCCGGTCTTGGAGAGGATCTTCTGGAAATGCTTGTTCGAGAATTCGTGGAAATAGTCCTGGAGGATGCGCCTGGCATTCTCAACGTCCTGGTCCTGCTTCTTGGTCCTGAGCTGGAGCAGCAGGCATTCCCTGAGGTCCCTGGCCCCGACTCCGGCCGGCTCGAAATCCTGGATTATCCGCAGCATCTGGAGGAC
>CADCQP010000178.1 GCA_902803535.1 uncultured Bacteroidia bacterium
ATTTCTTTTGAAAAGGAGCACGATGTCTGGCAGACGGTGAACCAGGCATTCCAGAGGACGGAAGTCTATGTGGATAACAAGAAGATGGCCGGAGATTCCGTCGCAGTACGAGCCAGGTCCGTCTGGCAGGATTCCGTCGGCTATTATTTCCCGAAGAAAACCGAGCTGGTCGTACTCGCGAAGAAGCAGGAAGGGAGTTGGTTCGAGATCAATAATGCTTATTCCAAGGAAATATTAAGCAAAGATGTCTTCACCCTGGCCGGGAACCTGGGAAAGACAGGCGGTGGAAGGGCATCCTGTTACATCATATGCCCGAACGTCTCACCGGATGAGGATCTTTCCAGGGAATGTGCTGACATCGAGGTGGTGTCGAACACGGCCGACCTCCATTGCGTGCATGACAGGAAAACAGACACCTTTTATCTGGCTACTTTTGGAAACAATGTGCGGTTCCGTATCCCCGGCAGCGGGAAGAAGATCACTCTGTCCGGGCCGTCACTGTATATCGTGAAGAAGCAGCATATCATAAAAAAGCTGCCTTGATCCCAGGTTATTTCACATCCAGCTTCAGGAAATCCGGACGGGCGTCAGGCTGCTCCGTCGTGATTGTCACATCCTCGAAAACTACATTCTCCGCATGCCGGACAAAGAAGCCTTTGGCCGGCAGCAGTCCCCACATGGTCCCCTCCGGATAGGCTGTTTCCTTTTCATCCTGTGGCACTGCGACTTTTGCACAACCTCCCTGCTGGTGGACCCGGATATGATCTAACCGGATATTCCGGACCGGATGACCGGGCAGTCCAGTGATCGAGCTCCCGGTCTTCCCTGCATCATGCACGGAGATATGGCTCAGCAAGACATCTTCAAGGATTCCTGTTCCGGGAACGGGCTGCCCCTCTGCGTATGGACGGGCCCGGTTGCCCAGGCGTATGAAAAACGGCGTTTCAGTCCCCTCCACCAGAATGTCGGAAACATGGACATGCTGCAAGATGCCTCCGTCGACCATTTCCAGGGAAATGGCAGAGATGCCACGGCGGGCTTTGTGACCATAGAACTGATGTCCATTGAATACGGAAGGACGTACGATACAATGGCTGATGCTGATATTCCGGAATCCGCCGGTCGTTTCCGTTCCGAGTTTGATGGCGTTGCAGAAACTGCTGAAAATGCAGTTGGTAACCGTTACATTCTCACACAGGCGCGGAGAGGTGCTTTTCAGCGTCAACCCATCGTCATCAGTGTCCGCAATCACGTCGGATATCACCACGTCATGGCATCCGTCGATGTCCAGCGCATCATTATTGAAATTATTGTGGTTAAAGACTGTAATTCCATGGATTCGGACCCGGTCGCAGGCCAGGTAATGCTGCATCCAGCAGCCGGAGTTGCGCAAGGTGACCCCGCTGACAGAAGCATCCCGGCAGCAGATGAAACGCAGCAGATGAGGACGCGTAATTCCTTCATCCGTCGTTTTTAACTTTTTGAAGGCATGACCGCATCCGTCGATCGTACCCTGCCCGTCAATGGATACGTGCTCCGCACCGAAGGCGTAGATCAGTTGGATAGTAGATGATTGCGTCCGCAGTGACAGATAGTCTGGCTTTACTGGAATATAGTCTTCCAGACGGGGACTTCCGCACAGGTAGGCTCCGCTTTCCAGATGCAGATTGACATGACTCTTCAAAAAGACCGACCCGGTCTTGAATCGCCCTGCAGGCACGATGACTCTCCCGCCGCCGGCTGCCGCGCAGGCATCGATAGCCGCCTGAATGGCACGGGTACTGAGCACAGAAGTATCAGGAACGGCCCCGAAGTCCGTGATTGTGAAATCTTTGGCCGATGCTATCGGCCCAATTGACAGGATTGCTATGGTAAGCGTCCGGAGCGCTTGTAATAAATGATATCTCATTTTGTGTGCGAAAAAAAAGAGGCCGACTCACTTTTGAGCCAGCCTCTTTGCGCCTGAACAAGGACTTGAACCTAGGACCCCCTGATTAACAGTCAGGTGCTCTAACCGACTGAGCTATTCAGGCAAATACCCGTATTTTTTCTTCGGGATTGCAAAGGTAGTCTAAAAAATTGATTCTCCAAATTATTTTGACGTTTTTTTGTTACCTTTGTGTCCAGATTGTTCATCCGGACTATGGATATCGACCTTCTATCAAAGATGATCAGGGAACTGATCCTGGACAAAGACTCAGTCTGCCTTCCGGGATTGGGTTCATTCGTAGCCGAAATCGTACCTTCATCTTTCTCTGACAGGGGTTACACGATCAATCCTCCTTACCGGAGGCTGTATTTCCGCCAGCAGCAGGGTGATGACGATTCACTGGCTGCCTTGTATGCCCAGTCCAATGGTGTTGACAGGGAGCTCGCCCTGAAGATACTTACCGATTACCTTGTGGAACTGAAGGGGGTCCTGCAGCAGAAGAAGACCATTGTCTTTCCGGGACTTGGAAGGCTGAGGGCTACAAAGGAGAATAATTTCTTCTTTGTTCCGGATGAGGACCTGGACATCTATCCCGACGGGTTCGGGCTTGAACCGGTGTCCCTGAAGACGCACCAGGAAACGCCCCAGGAGGTCTCGGCAGCAGTATCATCCCTGGAGGAGATACTCCACGGCGATGCGCCGGAGGTCGTTGACACAACTCCTGAAGCAGCTCAGGTAGTCCCCGAAGCAGTCCAGGAAGTTCATGAAGTACTCCAGGCGGTTCCGGAAACAGTCCAGGAAGAGCAGCCAGCGGCCCCACAGGAGCATGCCCCTGAACCAACGCAACCGCAAGAACCAGTCGCGGAACCTGTTCCGGAATCAGTTGAAGCTCCAGTTGAGGTACCTGTGGAGGCCCCCGTCAAAGCAGCTGTCGAAAAACCCGCTGTTGCCCCTGAAGAGGTACCCGCAGAGAAGGCAGTCGCGGAACCTGCAGAACCAACGGAACCTGCCGTTGTCCCGGAAACCAAAGCCGGAATGCCATCATGGCTGAAGGTCACCCTCATAAGCCTTATGTCCGTTATCGGACTGCTTCTGCTGGCCCTTCTGGTTTTCCTGCTGCTCGCCCAGATCGCTCCCGATTTCATTGACTCTCTTCTCTACACTCCGGAAGAACTGAGGATCATAAACTATTAGTCTGGAGTGAAGTGAATGCTCAAGAAATGAAGGAAGAATTCACCGAAGAAAAGAAATATGCACAGTGGATCACTGTCCCGTGCTACCAGACCGACCATTCATTCTGCCTGAAACCCGCATCCTTCATGGACATGATGCAGGAACTGGCCTACAGGGCTGCCAAGGCCCTCGGCTTCGGCTATGAGGCACTGCATGTCCATGGGATTGCCTGGGTGCTGTCCAGGATGCATTTCCACTTCTATGATGCTCCGAAATGGAGGGATGATGTAAAGCTCGAGACCTGGCACAAGGGGCTCGACGGCTTGTTCTTCCTCAGGGATTTCAACCTTTCCTCCAGCGACGGGACCCGCCTGGCCGCATGCACCAGCTCATGGCTCGTTCTGAGGACAGACACCCGTCATCTCGTACGTTCCGACGAACTTCTCGGACTGGTCTCGCCCGACACCCAGTGCCAGGATGACGCAATCCCAGAGCACTGCGGAAGGATAGTGATGCCCAAGGACGTTGAGGCGGAAAAAGTTGTCACCCATCGGGTTACGTACTCTGACGTCGACATCATCGGCCACACCAACAATGCAAGCTACATCGTCTGGGCCATGGATGCGATCCCCTCATCCGAGACTTTCGGCCGCAGGGTCGCCGACGTCCAGATCAATTTCAACAAGGAAACCCGTCCGGGCGAAGACGTGGACATATGCATCGCGAAGGAAGGTAATGCATATTTCGTGGAAGGCCTGTCTGAAGGCCGTCCCTCGTTCATATGCAGGATAGAGTTTGAAGATGTTTGACCTTATTTATCCCCCCGTTCCCGCTCCCGAGATTCCCGCGATGATGGCCGGAGCCAGGACTCAGCAGGCTCATCGCCCTGTCACAGAGATGTTCCCGCTCATTGATGAAAACGGGATAGTGACCGGCCAGGCGGCCCGTTCATATGTCCATGGAGGCTCTCGGCTGCTTCATCCGGTTGTCCACCTGCATGTGGTCAGCCGCTACGAGAAGCTCCTCATGCAGAAGCGTTCTCCGAAAAAGGACATATGTCCGCTCATGTGGGACACCGCAGTCGGGGGCCATGTAACATATGGCGAGCAGATCCAGGAAGCCCTCTTCAGGGAGGCATCCGAGGAGCTTGGACTGCGTGATTTCAACCCGCTCTTCATCGACTCATATGTCTATGAAAACTCACATGAGCGCGAACTCGTATGCATTTTCGCAGCCGTTGGGGATTTCGAGGTGACTCCTGACCCAGAGGAAGTCATCCAGGTAAAGTGGTGGCCCTTCGAGGACATACAAAAAAATTTGGGCAAGTCGGTCTTTACTCCTAACTTTGAAGGAGAGTTCACCCGGATTTCCGGTCAACTGAAGGCTCTGCTCTGAGACATGCCGAACCAATTGACAAAATTGTTGCAGGACCAGCTGTCAGTCTGGCCCCTTGCAACCGCCAACTACCGCTCGCTCAAGAATGCCCGGATGAGGGAAATCACCCTTGACGGCCTTGCCGTGAGGCTCCAGCACAATCCGGCCAGGATCCTTTCCACCGCGGCCGAGATAGATGAAGCATCACTGAAGGCCCGCCCGTGTTTCCTGTGTGCCGCCAACCGGCCGCCAGAACAGCTCTCCATGCGTTTCGACGGGCGAAAGGGGAGGGAGTACGACATCACGGTGAACCCGTATCCGATCTTCCCCAGCCATTTCGTCATATCTCGTCTCGAACACGTCCCCCAGTCCATATGGCATCATTATGTCGATATGGCTGACCTGGCGAGGAACTTCACCGATTTCACTATCTACTACAACGGCCCCTTCAGCGGGGCCTCGGCTCCGGACCATTTCCATTTTCAGGCCTGTCCGCGTCATTCACTTCCCCTCGAGTCAGAGATTGACCGCCTGCTCGACAGCATCACGGTCTCAGACGTGGATGAGGGAGTGCCCAATGGTGAAGAGAAGCCGGAAATACCTGACTCCCTGAAAGATGACATAGAGTACATATCCTCAGTCCAGGATGCCCAGCTGTTCCACTACAAGCATTTTACTCGCGGTATCTTCGCCCTGAGGGCGCGTACCTCCAAGTCCCTGGCCAAGCTCTTCTACCGCCTTCTCGATTGTTCGCCGGTGCCCGAAGGGCACAGTGAACCCATGTTCAATGTCCTGACTTGGTACGGTCCGGCGGCAGGTTCCCTCCCTGGGGCCCAGCCTGTCCAGGGGAGCACCCACGGACTGTCTTCATATGAGTACAGGGCTGTGGTGGCGCTCCGAGCGTCGCTCCGTTCCCATCACTGGTTCAGCGACGGTCCGGACCATCTCACCCTTGGAGCCGGATGTGCTGAGATGGCGGGACATTTCGTGCTCCCGGAAGAAGGTGACTTCGACAAGATGACCCCGTCCCTCCTGAAAGAAGTCATGGCAGAAGTCTCCATCTCGGAAGAAACTGAAAAACACATAATATGGCGTCTTGTCAGGACCCAGCCCAAGATCGAGGTAGGCATCCTGTCCGCACCCGAGATCACTTTTGAGATGATTTCCGACGGCGCCGGCCCGCAGAAAGTCCTTTACCAGGAAGGAAAGATATGCTACAACGGAGTCCTTTACGATGAACTCTATTTCGAGGCCCAGACGATGTCCACCCTCTTCGCCGAACCCACATTCATCCTCCATGATGTGGTGATCGGCATAGGTTTCCATTGGGAGAGGAAGGTCACCATGAAGTACGCCGGGTCCCTCAAGTTCATGGTTGTAGGAGGGAAGGTCCAGGCTGTCAACATCATAGGCCTTGAGGACTACCTCCTGAGCGTCATATCCTCTGAAATGAGCCCATCCTCCCCGCTGGAGTATCTCAAGGCGCATGCCGTCATTTCCCGCTCCTGGCTTATCGCCCAGATCCGGAGGAGGTCACTCGTGAAGAAACTCCCGGAAGAGATGAGCCGTATCCACACCGAGGCCGACCTGGTCACCTGGCTGGACACGGACAGGCACAAGAACCTCTCTCCGGTTCACGGAAAGGTGATTCCGGAAATCTGCAGGTGGCAGGACCACAGCGACCACCGTTTCTTCGACGTATGCGCGGACGACCATTGCCAGCGTTACCAGGGCTTAAGCGGAGAAATAGGGGAGACGGCAGTCCAGGCCGTGGACCAGACCTGGGGACAGGTGCTTACATATGACGGAAGCATATGCGATGCCCGTTTCTCCAAATGCTGCGGAGGACGTACGGAACTCTTCAGTACCTGCTGGGAAGACACTGATTATCCCTACCTCCAGAGCGTCGAGGATCCCTGGTGCGGCCAGGCTGACGAAAAGACCCTTTCGCGTGTCATGAAAGACTATGACAGGCAGACGACGGACTATTACGAGTGGACGGTAGAATACGATGTGGACACCCTTTCCGAACTCATATCCAGGCGCTCCGGAATCATAATCGGTAACCTGGAAGCCCTTGAGGCCATGGAGAGGGGGCCTTCCGGAAGGATCAAGAAGCTGAAGGTGACTGGCAGCCAGGCTTCTTTCATCGTGGGGAAGGAGTTGGAAATCAGACAGATCCTTTCGGATAACACCTTGAAGAGTTCTGCTTTTGACATTGAATTCACCCCCGGCAAGGTAATCCTTCACGGCCGTGGCTGGGGCCATGGTGTCGGCCTGTGCCAGATAGGAGGGGCCGTCATGGCAGGCAAGGGATTCACGTACAGGGATATTCTCGGGCATTACTATCCCGGGGCAGAAATAAAAGAAGAGAAATGAAACAAACAGAGGCAGGATCCCCGTGGTTCTGGATTCCCACCCTGTATTTTGCGGAGGGAATCCCGTATTTCATCGTAAACAACATCTCGGTGATAATGTTCACCCGTCTCGGGGTCCCGAATGAGACCATGGCCTTGTACACAGGACTGTTGTACCTGCCATGGACCATCAAGCCGCTTTGGAGCCCGTTCGTAGACATCCTCAAGACCAAGCGCTGGTGGATAGTGGCCATGCAGGCCCTGATGGCAGTCGCGTTCGCCCTGCTGGCCTTCTCCATCCCGTTCGACCTGTCTTCCACGACGATTGCGGCCAAGGAGACTCCTGTTGGGCTTTTTACCTTCACCCTGATCCTCTTCCTGGTCACCGCCTTCGCCTCGGCCACCCATGACATAGCTGCCGACGGCTTCTACATGCTGGCCCTCAGCGAGAAATCCCAGTCCTTCTTCGTAGGAATCCGCAGCACTTTCTACCGCCTTTCCTCCATTTTCGGACAGGGAATCCTGGTCTATGTGGCAGGCGTCCTGGAAGAATCCACTGACAACATCCCGCTTGCGTGGCGCCTTACCCTGATGGGGACAGCCGTCCTTTTCGCAGCCATCACCATTTACCACACCTTCTTCATCCCCAAGCCCCCTCAGGATGCACCCAGGATGACTTCGACCGGGGAACCGGCCCGCAGTGCGAAAGAGATCCTGACTGAGTTCGCCCAGGCCTTCGCCACCTTCTTCAAGAAGGCCGGTGTCCTGACCGCCATGCTCTTCCTCCTTCTCTACAGGTTCCCGGAGGCCTTGATGCTGAAGATGGTAAGCCCGTTCTTCCTGGACGGGCCGGATGCTGGAGGAATGGGTCTGACGACCAAGGAAATGGGTATCGTTTACGGGACCATAGGCATAATAGCCCTTACCCTCGGCGGTATTTTCGGCGGAGTCTATGCGTCCAGGAAGGGTCTTAGGCGCAGCCTCTGGCCCATGGCCCTGGCCCTGACGCTGCCTTGCGCCGTGTACGTCTATATGGGCCTCTGCCATCCTTCAGGCATCGGCATAGTAAGCGCCTGCGTAGCCGTGGAACAGTTCGGCTACGGATATGGCTTCACGGCTTACATGCTCTATATGATCTGGTTCTCCACCGGAGAATTCAAGACGTCCCACTATGCCATATGCACTGCATTCATGGCGCTCAGCATGATGATCCCCGGCATGTTCGCCGGCTACCTCTGGAAGTGGATCGGCGGATATGTCCCGTTCTTCTGCCTCGTGATGGTCTGCAGCCTGCTGACCTTTGCTGTCACTTTCATCGTACGGAAAAAGGTTCCCGAAGACTTCGGGCGTAAATAAGATTTCATATGAAGACCAAGTTCCTGCTCTATTCATTGCTGCTGCTTGCCGCCATTCCGGCATGTGCCGGCGGCTCCTCCGCCTCCTCCTCCGAAGCGACGGTCGTCCGGACCGGAATCGAGGTGCTCCGCGACAGCGGTTTCAAAGGCCTTGAGGGCAAGCGCGTCGGCCTTGTCACGAACCCCTCCGGAGTGGACCGTAACCTCCGCTCAACCATAGATATCCTTCATGAGGCCCCTGGTGTCAACCTTGTAGCCCTCTTCGGCCCGGAGCACGGGGTGCGAGGAGATGCATATGCCGGCGGTCATGTCGCCGACTCCAAGGATGCCTCCACCGGCCTTCCGGTCTATTCGATATATGGCGCGACAAGGGAGCCTACCGATGAGATGCTGCGCGGGATCGACGTGATGGTGTACGATATCCAGGATGTCGGGACACGCTCATACACATTTATTTCCACTCTTGGCCTGGTCATGCGCGCATGTGCCCGCAACGACATCGAGGTTATGGTCCTTGACCGTCCGAATCCCCTCGGCGGCAACAAGGTGGAAGGCTGCCTGGTTGAGAGCGGATTCTTCTCATTCGTCGGAGAGTTCGCCATCCCATATGTTTATGGACTGACTGTCGGTGAACTGGCACGCATGATCAACGAGGAAGGGATGAACCGCGGGCAGAAGGGCGACCAGCCGCCGCTGAAATGCCGCCTGACAGTGGTTCCGATGGAGGGATGGCACCGCGACATGATCTATGACGACACGCGTCTCCCATGGGTCCTCCCTTCGCCGAACATCCCGTATCCGGAGACAGCCATATGCTATCCTTCATCTGGCATATGCGGTGAATTCAGCGGTTTCCTGAATATCGGCATAGGCTACACTCTTCCGTTTGCTACTTTCGCGGCCGAGTGGATTGACGCCGACCGCCTCAAGGCCCGCCTGGATTCATATGACCTTCCCGGGGTGGATTTCAGGGTTATCCACTATAAGCCGTTCTTTGGCGGAGCAGCCGGCAAGCTGCTGCACGGGGTCCAGTTCTTCTACACCGACTATCCTGCTGCGGTACTCACCATGACGCAATTCTACGTGATGCAGGCGGTCAATGAACTGTGGCCTGGGCATAATCCTTTTAAGTCTTTGAGCCGCGGCGGAATGCTTGATAAAATTTGTGGTACGGATTATGTAAGATTGAACTTTGCAAAGGATATGAAGGTGTCGGATATCGAAAGTTACTGGATGAAAGATGTTGAAACTTTCAGGACACTTTCAAGAAAGTATTACTTGTATTATTGACACTTAAAACTCTATTATCATGAAAACGAACGTTAACTCACTCATCGCAGTGCTTGTCTCCTTTGCGTTGATGGCGGCTCCGTCCGTTTCCCTCGCTCAGTCCAGGACCACGGGTTCCCGTAGTTCTTCTTCCACGACTTCCCGCTCTTCCTCTTCCAGAAGTGGGTCGCAGGTGAGCAGGAGTTCGTCTTCATCATCATCTGTCAGCAGAAGCTCTTCCGCCAGCAGGAGCACAGGCTCCAGCTCGGTTCGAAGCAGCTCTTCTTCCAGCAGAAGCTCTGGTACCAGCACGGTCCGCAGCTCCGGTTCAAGCCGCAGCCCGCAGGTCCGTACCGGTTCCTCCTCCTCCAGCAGAAGCACCGGTACCTCCCAGGTCCGCAGCTCTGGTTCTACCAGCAGCCCGCAGGTCCGCACCGGTTCCACCTCCACCAGCAGGAGCACCGGTACCTCCCAGGTCCGTACAGGCTCCTCCACCAGCAGGAGCACTGGCACCTCCCAGGTCCGTACAGGTTCCTCTACCAGCAGGACGACTGGTACTTCCCAGGTCCGCACAGGCTCCTCCACCAGCAGGAGCACCGGTACTTCCCAGGTCCGCACAGGATCCTCTACAAGCCGCAGCTCTGCAGCAGGTTCCAACGCCGGCACCATCCGCAGCAGCGGAACCGAGCGTGTCGGAACAACCGTAGCCCGCACATCTGATGTGCGCTCCAACTCCAATGTCACCCGCGGCGGCCTGTCCGCCGTCAGTACTGACAATGCCCAGCCAAAAGCAGGCGGAAACGCCAATGCCGATGTCCGTGGCCGCGCATCAAGGGATAACGGGAACGACGCCAGCGACTTCCTCAGGGTCGGGGAAGACCGCAACGTCCACAGGATCCCGCCCCGCGAGCGCGATCTCATCTACTGGGACCGTCCGGGAAGGTTCTGGGGACCGGAGCCGCACTACTTCGGCTACAGGATCCACGCCCTTCCTCCCCGCTGCAGGATAGTTACCTACTGGGGCATCGACTACCGCTTCTACAACGGTGTATATTACAGGCCCTGGGGCACAGGATGGTACATATGCCGGCCTCCCTTCGGAGTTTGCATCGATCCTGTCGGGGTTCTTTTCGACGCGGTACGCTTCTCGTTCTACAACAGCACCTACAGGGTGTACAGGGCGATTGACGCCAACAACCGCTACATCGACGAGCAGAACCGCATAATTGCGCAGAACAATGCTACCATTGCTGCCCAGAATGCAGCCATGGCCCTGAATATGAATCGTGCGAACGATTCCTACTCGGTCGCCAACACTCTCGGGCTCGCGCAAAGCTATGCATATGCCAATCAGGAGTATTACTATCAGGATGGTGTGTTCTACATCATCAACTCCACCGGACAGTATCAGGTGATCGTTCCTCCCGCAGGAGCCCTGGTCTCCTCACTCCCGGATGACTACGATGTGATATCGCTGAACGGCAATGACTATTACAAGGTTGACGACACCGTTTACAGGCTCACCCTGGTTGA
>CADCQP010000179.1 GCA_902803535.1 uncultured Bacteroidia bacterium
AGGGAATATGCTTACGAACACCTTGGCCACGGAAAGGTCCGGACTGATCCGCACCTCGCTGACCGTCACCATGGCCCCGCCATATGCCGCCATGCCCTGGCCGCGTATGATTTCCGCCAGATCCTTCTGGATCTCGCGGGCGACCTGGAGCTGCCGCTTCGAAGCCTGCTTTTCCATAGCGGAACTACTTGATGTTAATGATACTATAGTTCTTCTTCCCCTTCTGGACAAGGATGTACTTCCCGTCCACGATATCCTCTGAAGTGATGTCGCGGTAGATGTCGGTCACGCGGTCCTTGTTCAGGCTGAAGCCTCCCTGCTGCACGGCCTTGCGCGCCTCTCCCTTGGATGGATAGACCGAAGTCTTGACGGCCAGCAGGTCAAGGATGTTGCAGGGCAGTTCCTCACGCGGCACATCGAAGGTGGGAACTCCGGAGAACACCTGGAGGAAAGTCCTCTCGTCCAGCTTCCTCAGGTCTTCCGAGGTGGATTTTCCGAAGAGCATCTGCGAAGCGGAAAGGGCATTGAGATACTCCCCTTCCCCATGGACCATCACCGTGACTTCCTTGGCGAGGAGCTTCTGCAGGGAGCGCATACCGGGATCAGCCTCATGGGCAGCGATGGCGGAATCGATAGTCTCCTTGTCCAGGGCCGTGAATATACGGATGTAACGGGCCGCATCCTCATCGGACACGTTCAGCCAGAACTGGTAGAATTCATATGGGGACGTCTTCGCGGGATCCAGCCATATGTTTCCTTTCTCGGTCTTTCCGAATTTCTTCCCGTCGGCCTTCTTTATCAGAGGGCATGTAATGGCATATGCATCTTCCTTTCCGAGGATGCGCCTGATCAGTTCCACGCCGGTGGTGATGTTGCCCCACTGGTCGCTTCCTCCCATCTGGAGGCGGACTCCTTCATGCTCGTAGAGCCACATGAAATCATATGCCTGGAGAAGCTGGTAGCTGAATTCGGTAAAGGACATCCCGACCGAGGAATCGCGTGACAGGCGGACCTTTACGCTGTCCTTGGCCATCATGTAATTGACAGTGATGTGCTTTCCGATGTCGCGTATGAAGTTGATGAAAGACCAGTCCTTCATCCAGTCGTAATTGTTGACGAGGACTGCCGAGTTCTCAGCCCCGGAGTCAAAGTCCAGGAAGCGGCTCAGCTGGGCGCGGATGCATGAAACATTGTGGGCGAGGGTCTCTTCGTCCAGGAGGTTGCGCTCCGAGGATTTCATCGAGGGGTCCCCGATCATTCCGGTAGCACCTCCCACCAGTGCGTAAGGCTTGTGGCCACAGGCCTGGAAATGCCTCAGCATCATGATACTGACCAAGTGTCCTATATGAAGGGAATCAGCTGTGGGGTCGATTCCCACATATGCCGAAGCCTGCCCCTTGGCAAGCAGTTCCTCTGTTCCGGGCATCATGTCCTGGAGCATTCCCCTCCATTTGATTTCTTCTACAAAATTCTTCATCCTATGTCGATTTGGATTGCAAAGTTAGGCATTTTATTGAATTAATCTGAAGAATTGAGTAAATTTGCCAAATACGTTATCATAACCGGAAAAAACATGAGAAAACACATTGTAGCGGGCAACTGGAAAATGAATACCACAGTTCCCGAAGGAGTGGCCCTCGCAAAGGCCGTCGTAGAAGCATCGAAGAATCTCCCCGAGGGAGTCGAACTCGTGGTTGCCCCCCCGTTCACCCATCTCGTACCGGTAGCACAGGCCCTTGAAGGATCGAAAGTACAGCTCTCCGCCCAGAACTGCGCTGACAAGGAAAGCGGCGCCTACACCGGAGAGGTTGCAGCGGATATGCTGGTTTCCGCAGGATGCGCCCTTACCATCCTCGGTCACTCCGAAAGGAGGCAGTACTATGGCGAGACCGATGAAAAGCTCGTCGAGAAGGTCCGCCTCGCCCTTGCATCAGGCCTCAAGGTCATCCTCTGCGTCGGAGAGAACCTCGACCAGAGGGAAGCCGGACAGCATTTCGAAGTTGTCAAGACCCAGATAGAGAACGTCCTTTACAATTTCACCGCAGAGGACATGAAGAACATCATAGTGGCATATGAACCCGTCTGGGCCATCGGTACCGGCAAGACCGCTACCGCAGAGCAGGCAGAGGAGATCCACTCATGCATCCGCAAGGTCCTTGCTGCCAAGTTCGGCGCACAGGTAGCTGATGACACCTCCATCCTTTACGGAGGAAGCTGCAAGCCATCCAATGCCAAGGAGCTTTTCGCACAGGAAGACATCGACGGCGGCCTCATCGGCGGAGCAGCCCTCAAGGCTGACAGTTTCATACAGATCGCCCAGAGCTTCTGAGATGCCTGAACCATTATATACCGACGCCAACATACGGACCCTTGAAGGGATTGAACACATCCGCAGACGTCCCGGAATGTACATCGGACGCCTGGGGAACGGATCCAATCCCGGAGACGGCATATACGTCCTGCTCAAGGAGATCATCGACAATTCCATCGATGAGTTCGCCATGGGATTCGGGAAGCAGATCAAGGTCGATATCCAGGACAAGGAAGTGACTGTCAGGGATTTCGGCCGCGGCATCCCGCTGGATTCAGTCGTACGCGCCACAAGCGTGCTCATGACCGGAGCTAAGTTCGACACCGCAGTCTTCAAGAAGTCCGTCGGTCTGAACGGAGTCGGTTCCAAGGCGGTCAACGCCCTTTCTTCCCGGTTCTATGTTGAATCCTTCCGCGACGGGGAAAGTTCCTGGGCGTCCTATTCCAGGGGCGAACTGGTGGACAGCGGCCGGAAGGAGTCAGTCTCCGAGAAGAACGGCACCATGGTGAGGTTCACTCCGGACAACGAGATGTTCGGAGCATATGATTTCAACATGGACTTCGTCCAGACGATGGTAAAGAACTACTCTTACCTCAACAAGGGGCTTTCCCTTGTACTGAACGGAACCGCCTACAAATCCCAGAACGGCCTCCTGGACCTGGTGAACGAGGCCCTGGCCGAGCCGCCCCTCTATCCCCCGATCCACCTGGAAGACGAAGACATCGAGGTAGTCCTCACCCATGACAACAACTACGGTGAGGACATCACCTCTTTCGTCAACGGGCAGAACACCAGGGACGGAGGGACCCATCTGGCGGCTTTCCGCGAAGCCATCGCGAAGACACTCAAGGAGTTCTTCAAGAAGAATTACGCCCCTGAAGACTGCCGGCAGGGAATAGTTGGTGCAATCAGCATCAAGATCCAGGAGCCCAACTTCGAAGGCCAGACCAAGACAAAGCTGGGATCCACCTACATGTGGGAGAAGGAAGCGACCGATGCTTCCGGCAAGACGATACGGAACGCGGACGGCTCCGCCACCATAGACCGCGGGCCTACCATCAGGACGTTCGTCAACGATTTCATAGCAAAGCATCTGGACAATTACCTCCACATGCATATGGACATCGTCCCCACCATCGAGGAGAAGATCAAGGCATCGCAGAAAGAGAGGGAGGAGATCTCCGGGATACAGAAAAAGACCCGCGAGCGCAACAAGAAGGCCAATGTCTATAACCGCAAGCTCCGCGACTGCCGCTTCCACTTCGGTGACAAGCTTCCGAAAGGGAAGGAGGAGATGGGAGAGAAATCGAGCATATTCATAACCGAGGGTGACTCCGCTTCCGGTACCATCACAAAGGCCAGGAATGCGGATTACCAAGCCGTTTTCAGCCTTAGGGGAAAGCCTATCAACTCTTTCAAGGAAAGCCGCAAGAGGGTTGCCGAGAACGAAGAGCTCAACCTCCTGATCTCGGCCCTCGGGGTAGAAGACGACATGGACGGGCTGCGCTACAACAACATCATCATAGCGACCGATGCCGATGATGACGGGATGCATATCCGCATGCTGGTGCTGACCTTCCTGATGAAGTTCTACCCGGATCTCATCCGGCGTGACCACGTCTTCATCCTCCAGACTCCCCTGTTCAGGGTGCGCAACAAGAAGGAGACCCGTTACTGCTACAATGATGAAGAAAGGGCCAAAGCCCTGAAGGAGATAAAGGACAAGCCCGAGATCACCCGCTTCAAGGGTCTGGGAGAGATTTCCTCAAGTGAATTCACCGACTTCATCGGCGAAGGCATGAGACTCGACCTGGTCAAGCTCAGCGACGAGGAATCCATCTCACAGATCATGGAATTCTACATGGGAGACAACACGATCGAGCGGCAGAATTTCATCCGCAAGAACCTGCGCTCCGAAGTCGAGCTTGAGGACATAAACATATGATCTGCATATGAGTGAAGGAAACAGTAAGAGCAAAGCACGATGGGCCCGTTTCTGCGGGTGGGTGCTGAAAAAGATGGGCTGGACCCGCGTCGGAGGGCCTGTCCCGGAAAAGAAGGCAGTCCTTCTGGGGGTTCCTCACACTTCCCTCTGGGACTTCGTGGTGTCCTATTTCTTCTACACCTCATATGGCAAGCAGAAAGCCCGGGTCATAGTCAAGAAGGAGCTATTCTTCTGGCCCCTCGGAGGACTGCTTCGAAAGATGGGCGGCATACCGGTTGACAGGACCAACGCAACGACACTCGTAAGAAGCCTCATTTCGGAGATGGAAAAAGAGGATGAATTCATCCTCGCCATTGCTCCTGAAGGGACCCGCAAGCCGGTGAAGCGCTGGAAGACCGGATTCCACACCATAGCAAAGGAAACCGGTGTTCCGGTGTACCTGGCGTATTTCGACTGGGGCACCAAGAGAATCAGCTGCGGAGAGAAGTTCACACTGACTGACGATGCCCGCGCGGACATGGCCAGGATACAGCAGATCTACGAGGATATGCACATACGCGGCAAACACCCTGAAAGATTCATAACCCACTGACCTAAAGCACATGAACAGCTTCTACAGACGTCTGACTACAAATCGCGAGAATTACATCACGACACTTGCGAAGCTTTTTGACTATTCGACCATTGCATTCGCAAAGAGGACTCTGTCCCAATATGTCGATGGCAGCCAGGCATATACATATGCTTCATTCCGCAAGAAATGCCTGGATTTGTCGCACCTGCTGTCAAGGTTCAACGTGAGCGCCGGCGACAAGGTGGCGCTGATGTCCCAGAACATGCCCAACTGGACGGTGGCCATGTTCTCTGTCGTTCCTTTCGGAAGGATATTCGTCCCTATACTGGCCGAGTCGTCCGAAAGTGAACTTACGAACATCCTCACCCACTCCAACGCAAAAGCGCTCTTCATTTCGAAGAGGCTTCTCCCGAAGCTGAGTGAGCAGTGCAGGCAGAATCTCACGCTGGTGATCGACATCGAGACATTCGAGATAATCAAGGCAGACGATGAAGCCTTCACATGTGACGGATTCGTGAAGGATCCGCAGCCGGATGACCTCACTGCAATCTTCTACACTTCAGGCACTTCCGGGAATGCGAAGGGAGTGATGCTCTCTCATCGCAACCTATGCGTGAACATCATCGCGGCCGCGCATGCCCAGAAAGCGGGGCCAAAGGACAGATGGCTTTCCATCCTGCCCATGGCACACACATATGAAATGGCTTTCAGCCTGCTCTACCCGCTTTACGCCGGAGGATGCGTCTATTACATCCAGCGTCCGCCGACTCCGTCCATCCTCATGGATGCAGTCAAGAAGGTAAAGCCCACAATCATGTGCTCCGTGCCCCTGATCATCGAGAAGATATACAGGGCATCCATCGTTCCGACGATAGCCAAGAGCCGCATCCTCTCATGGATGGAGAAGAACACTCCTCACCTGCTCTACTGGCTGGTCGGACGGAGGCTTTACAAGTCCATGGGCGGAAGGCTCCGTTTCTTCGGCGTAGGCGGAGCGAAACTGGATCCGGAAGTCGAGTCTTTCCTCAAGAAGGCCCATTTCCCATATGCCATCGGATACGGACTGACCGAGACAGCTCCGCTGATCACCAATGCATGCGTAGGCAAGACCGTAGTAGGTTCCTGCGGAGTCCCTGCATATGGAGTCGAAGTCAAGCTCCAGAACGTCAATCCGAAGACCGGAGAAGGTGAGATAGTGGTAAACGGCAACAACGTGATGCTTGGATATTACAAGGATCCGCAGCGCACCCGTGCCGCCCTCACCCCGGACGGCTGGTTCAGGACACACGACCTGGCCTCGGTTGACAGCAAGGGACGCTATTACATCAAGGGACGCCTCGGAAACATGATAGTCGGTCCTTCAGGAGAGAACATCTATCCGGAGGAAATTGAACAGGTCATCAACAATTATTCAGGTGTCAACGACTCCCTGGTCGTAGAGAGGGACGGACGCCTCGTGGCACTCATCAAGTTTGATGACAAGGTACTGGACTGGGACCAGGAGAAGGAAGACAAGTTCTTCGAGAACCTGGAGGCCAAGCGCAACGCCATCATGGAGTATATCAACAAGAGGGTGAACAGGACCTCCCAGGTCAAGGATGTGGAGATCATGAAGGAGCCTTTCGAGAAAACCGCGACCCACAAGATCCGCAGGTTCCTCTACACCGGCAAGAAAGACAACACGACAGATGACGGCGGACGAGAAATACATGAGGGAAGCGATCCAGCTGGCAAAGACGGCCGCTGAGGAAGATGAAGTACCGGTAGGGGCCGTAATCGTCTGCGGTGACAGGATCATTGCCAAAGGGTACAACATGAGCGAAAAGCTTCATGACCCCACAGCCCATGCCGAGATGATCGCCATTACCGCAGCGACCGAAGCCCTCGGCGGGAAATATCTGAATGACTGTACTTTATATGTTACAGTCGAGCCTTGTCCCATGTGTGCTGCGGCAATGAACTGGGCTCAGCTGGGGCATCTTGTCTACGGCGCCGCGGACCCCAAGAGGGGCTACAGCCTGTTCTCCCCAAGCCTGCTCCACCCAAAGACAAAAGTAACTTCCGGGACGCTCTCTACGGAGTGCTCGGGCCTGATAAGCGGCTTTTTCAATTCTAAACGCTGATTCAGCGCCGGATTATGACACGCTCTATACGCCGCGGCACCGACGTAAAGATTTCATATGGAATCGTTCCGAGGATGTCCGCGAGTTCCGATACCGTAGGATCCTCCCCGAAGATCGTGACGGTGTCTCCTACGGCGGCCGGCACACCGGTCACGTCGATCATGCACATGTCCATGCATATGTTCCCGATGGTAGGGACCCTGTAACCGTTCACGCTGAACGACGCATGCCCGCACCCGAGCCTGCGGTCCACGCAGTCGGCGTAGCCTACGGGGATTGTCGCTATGACCGTACCTTCAGGGGCGATGGAGCCGTGCTGGCCATATCCTATGGCTCCGTCTGATGCTTTCAAGGTTTTGATCTGCAGGATTTTGCACTTGAGCGATGCTACCGGCGAAAGGGACACCCCCGGCAGGGCGCTGATCCCGTATATACCGATGCCAAGGCGCACCATGTCGAACTGGTACTGGGGGAAACGTTCTATGCCGGCGGAGTTGAGGATATGCCACATCGGCTTGTAACCTATCCCCTCTCCCAAGGACGTTGCATTCCGCCTGAACATTTCTATCTGCCCCAGGGTGAACTCATCCCAGTGGGGGTCTTCTGCGACGGCGAGATGGGAATACACGGATTTTACGCGGACACGGTCCGTCCCGGAGAGGTAGTCTATCAGGGCGGGCAGCTCCGATGTCATGAATCCCAGCCTGTGCATTCCTGTATCAAGTTTGATGTGCACGGGATAATCCTTGATTCCGCGCTGGGCAAGGACGTCACACAGGGCCCTGAGGGTGTAAAGGTTGGGGATTCCGGGCTCAAGACGGTAGTCAATGATCTCATTGAAGAAATCGGTGCCAGCCGTTAGCACCAGGATAGGCAGGGTTATACCGGCCTTGCGGAGCTCGATACCCTCTACAGGGAGAGCCACGGCCAGATAATCAGCCCCTGCAGACTGCATCATCGCAGCGAATTCCACAGATCCGTGACCATATGCATTAGCTTTCACGAGAACAAGGAGTTTCGTCCTGGCTTCGAGCCGTGAGCGGAAATACCTGTAATTCTCGAGCGCATTGGGGAGCCGCAGCTCCAGCCTTGAAAAATCGTTACCGGAATGGTCCATACAGTCAAATAATTTGTAAAATTACCAAATTAATCTGACTTATTGGCTGGAATTCGTTTTTTTATCTTTGAAATCCCTGCCAGAAAAGAATAAGGGCAGTATTTTAACCAGCATTCATTGTTTTTAAGATATTATTAATTACCTTTGAATCAATGGGATGCCTTAATTCTTATCTTTTCATTGAATCATCATCAGCCGCCTCCGTTGCCATAGGGGGGGGTAAATCGTTAATAATCAATACTTTATAACATGAGAAGGACTATCACTCTGCTGACAGCCCTGGCATTGGTGTTTGCCGCATCCTGCCAGAGAATCGAGGAGACGACCGTTCAGGACGGCTCCGTTTCCGATGAACAAATTACCATCGAGGCTACTATTGCCGAGACCAATCCATCGGCGGCAGTCCCCGGTGATGAACTGCAGACCAAGACCGCCCTCCAGGAGAACGGTGTGGACATCTGGTGGACCCCCGGCGATGCAATCAACCTGTTCTACGGCACCGCAAATGCCGGCAAGTTCCAGACGACACTATCCGAGCCTGCTGCAGTAACCGAGTTCTCCGGAACCATCAGTGTCGCGACCGGTTCGTCGAATGTAGGCATGGCAGCACAGTCCTTCTGGGGAGTGTATCCGTACGACGCCGAGAACACCTGCGACGGCAGCAGCGTTACTCTGAAGATACTCGGGACACAGGTCGCTTCCCCCGGCTCATTCGGCAAGGGCATGAACCCCTCAGTCGCCAACTCGCCGGGGCTCGGACTGTCCTTCTACAACGTAGGCAGCTGGTTCCGCTTCTCGGTCACCCAGGAAGGTATCACATCGGCCACGTTCTCGGGGAACGCTGGTGAGATCCTTGCCGGAAAGGTCACTGTGACAATGGATTCTGACAAAAAGCCCCTCATTACCAATGTTGCGGACGGGGTGACCAGCATCACGGTGACACCTGAGGGCGGAGGATCATTCGTTCCCGGCAAGCATTACTACATCACCGTGATCCCGCAGGCGATAGCCGCCACCGGTTACACCCTGACACTGAACAAAGGCGGGCAGTCGGCAGAGTGCGTAGTATCCAAGGAAAGCGGGACATATGTATTTGCGCGTTCAGGCTTCCGAAGCAAGGCAGATGCTGACAAAGGTCTGACATGGAAAAACGACTACGTGGAGATGGCCCCGGGGTTCAATTGGGCAAAGATGAACGTGGGAGCCACGGCTCCTGAGGGATACGGAGATTATTTCGCCTGGGGCGAGACCTCACCCAAGGACAGTTATTCGGAAAGCAACTATGATTATCTCCTCCCGTTCAGCGATGCCGCCACGGCCAATTGGGGCGAGGATTGGCGCACACCGACCATCGCAGAATGGGAGGCTCTGCTCAACACGAACAAGTACACCTGGGAGTGGACGACCGAGAACGGTGTGAACGGATACAGGATCACAAGCAAGGTTTCCGGTTATGTAGGCAACAGCATCTTCCTTCCAGCTGATCATGATTCATCCGGCATTTATTGGTCTTCCACGA
>CADCQP010000180.1 GCA_902803535.1 uncultured Bacteroidia bacterium
CACGCGGAGGCGGTCGTTTGCATTGAACGACTGGATAGTGTTGGGGGTGAAATAGGGATCGTCGTCGAAATCGGAATGGTCATCCAGAAATCCGTCATAATCGAACTCCCCGTCCTTGTAATACTTGTCAGTATCGAACGAGGTCTTGCCCACATATGAATGCCCTACGGAGTAACTGGCATTGATCTGGTTGGAAACAGAGAAGTTGGACTTGGCAATAGGCGTATTGACGAAGCCCCTGAGGGACATGTTCAAGGAATTCCTGCCATTTACCGGCATGGAGTACTGGGCACCGTTGGTCCCGTACCAGCTGGCATTCACAATGGGGTTCTGGGTCAGCCCGCCGTTGAAATTCAAGGTAATCGTGGAAAATTTCTGCCGGTTTGTCCTGCGGTACTCATAACGGATGGAATGGCTGAAATATGGTTCCAGGGAAGGATTTCCGAATGACACATGCATCGGGTTGCTGTTGTTCGGCACGGGCATAAGCTGCGAGACAGACGGCTGGCTGGAACTCCCCCTGTAGAAGAAACGCATGTTGGTGTTGTCATCGATGTCATAGAACAGGTTCGCCGTAGGTGCGAAATTCACTACGTGACTGTCATATGTCGCGGTTTTCCCGTCCCTGGTCGTCTCGTTATGGGTATAGTTGGGGTTGACTCCAAGGCCTATCTGGGCGTGCAGTTTCTTGCTCTGGTACATCAGGTCAGCTCCTATGCGCTGGTTGATGTGCCGATTGACTATCCTGTTGGAGTATGTCTCATTGAAGGACTCCGCTCCGTCAAAGTCATAGACGTGGTGATCAGCGTCGAAAGGCGGGATGAACGGGCCGTCATACGTATCCTTTCTGGACGTGGAATTGTTCCACCTGAATTCGTAATTCGCACTTGCATACCAGTTGTTACCGAGCGGTTCAGTGTACGTCAGACGGCTGGTGATGCTGCTGTTGCGGGAATTCTGGTCGTATCTCTGGTTGATTATGGAATCCTTCACCATGGTTTCCTCGCCGACGACAATGTGGTTGGAAATCAGGGACTGGTTGAATCCCTCCATATCATTGTTGCTGAAGTTGTAATTGACCATAAGCGACAGGGTCCTTCCGGGAAGTCCCAGTTTCTGTCGCAGCAGGGCCATTCCCGATGCCGTCCAGTTCTTGTTGCTCCCGGTGTTGCCGTTGAAACCGGTATTGGTCGTGTCAGCATCCCCTTCGCGTCCCCTGAGGGTGGTGAAACGGGACAGGTTGTTGAAATTCCCATGTCCCCAGTTGACCTGCGGCCTGAATAGGATGGAAGTGTTGTCACTGAACTTGTGGTCCAGTTCCATCCCAATCCTGTTACCGTATGAATTGGTCGAATTGAAGCCGGAATTATCATTTATTATATTCGATCCGTCATCAAGGTAGGTAACACGGTGACTGCTGGTCTCGACATCGCTGCGGGTTCCGCTGTTGGCATAGTTGCCGCCCAGTTTCATCCGGTCATCATAGAAATTCCCGGCCGCATTCGCTCCCAACATCCACGAATTTGTAATGCCTGCATTGGTTCCTCCTCCGGCACCTGCACCCATGCCACGCATCATGTTACCGGAAAAGTCTCCAAAGCCTCTCTGGTTGACATTATTGGAATTGGAGATGACCGCGACCATCCCTTTCTCCGAGAACTTCCCCGTGAAGACATTGGCCTGGTATCTCATGTCACCCTCGGAGGGTTTGCTCCAATCCTGGAGGTCATGTCCTATGCCTGCACTTACATTCCCGACAAGTCCTCCGTTCCTGGCTCCCTGCTTGAGGCTGAGGTCGATGACCGTTTCCTCCTCCCCGTCGTCAATGCCTGTGAATTCAGCCTGCTCGGACTTCTTCTGAAGCACCTTGACTTTCTCTATGACATTGGCAGGTATGTTGTTCGTTGCCATCTGGGGGTCATTCAGGAAGAATGTCTTCCCGCCGATCGTGATCTTGGAAATGGACTTGCCGTTGACGGTTACAGCTCCTTCATCCGAAACCTCCACTCCGGGAAGCTTTTTCAACAGATCCAGAAGCACGTCATTATCAGTAGTCTTGAATGACGTGGCATTGTACTCTATAGTATCCTTCTTGATCGTTATCGGATTACCTACGGCCGAGACCTCGGCAGCCTCAAGGGTCTCCTTGTCCAGGTCCATCTTAAGTTCACCAAGATCAATGCCGGCATCCTTCACCGTAATAGTCTTGACAAAAGGCTTATAGCCAAGCAGCTCGGACTTGAACTCATACTGCCCGCTGCGAACTTTCTCAAGGAGAACCTTTCCATCCTCATCAGACAGGACATATTTATAGGCAGTTTTCTTCCCTGGCACTGTCAGGGAGACTGTTGCAAAGCTGACCGGTTCACCGGAAGAAGCGTCCCTGAGGACTGCAGTCACATTACCTGGGCCGGGGGCCGCTTCAACAGCAGCCCAGGCAGGCCTGAATGCAGAGGCAAACAGGACAACCATGACAACGGCTTTCTTGAAATTGATTGTCATTTATTACTCTTTAGAAAGCGGATCGATCGTCCATGAAGGACTTCTGCGATTTTAGACAAAAAGGTAAAAACCAGGTTTAAAGCCCAGGAGACAGTGAAACGATTTTTTATTTGACCCTGTCCGGATTCTCACGTATGAATTTGCCCCAGTCCCCTTTGGAATCCACTCCAGACAGCGGGCTGGAAGTCTGGTAGAAGTGGCACATGGCCACTCCGAGGGCGTCGGTCGCATCCAGGGGATAAGACCCGTCGAACTTCACGCCGAGGGTCTTCTGCAGGATCAGGCTTACCTGCTCTTTCGATGCCGCCCCGTTACCGGTCACGACCTCCTTCGCCCGGCGCGGGGCATATTCATAGATCTTGTCAATCCCCTGCTCCAGGGCCGCTATCATGGCTGCGCCCTGCGCCCTGCCTAGTTTGAGCACCACCTGCGCATTCTTTCCGTAGAAAGGCGATTCGAGTGCCATTTCGTCCCCGTGGTAGGTCCGGCAGACCTCAGAGACGGTTTCAAAAATCTGGCGGAGCTTGGAGTAAACGTCCTTTTCCTTGTGGATGTCCAGGATGCCCATGTCCACGAATTCGGCCTTCCGTCCCGTAACACGGATAACCCCGAAGCCCAATATATTGGTTCCGGGGTCTATTCCGATGATTATCCTGGACTTATCCTGCACTAGTCTATGATTTCAAAGCCGGTGTAAGGGATAAGGACTTCGGGGATGTGAATCCCGTCGCTCTTCTGGTTGTCCTCAAGGAGGGCGGCAACGACCCTGGGAAGGGCAAGCGAAGAACCGTTCAAGGTGTGGCAGAGCTGAGGCTTACCGTCAGCACCACGCCAGCGAAGGTGGAGCCTGTTGGCCTGATAGGTCTCGAAATTGGAGACCGAAGAGATCTCGAGCCAGCGTCCCTGGGCAGCACTCCAGAGTTCGAAGTCATATGTAATGGCGGACGTGAAGCTCATGTCCCCGCCGCAGAGGCGGAGGATCCTGTACTTGAGTCCGAGCTCATTGACAATGCTTTCCACATGCGCAATCATCTCATCCAGTGCAGCATATGAATTCTCCGGCTTTTCGATGCGGACTATCTCGCACTTGTCGAACTGGTGGAGCCTGTTCAGGCCGCGCACGTCCTTGCCATATGATCCGGCCTCGCGGCGGAAACAGGGAGTGTAGGCGGTGAGCTTCTGCGGAAGTGCGCTCTCCTCGAGGATCTCGTCCCTGAAAATGTTGGTCACGGGAACCTCTGCTGTCGGGACCAGGTAGAAATCGTCAAGTCCGACGTAATACATCTGGGCCTCCTTGTCGGGAAGCTGGCCTGTACCGAATCCGGATGCGGCATTTACCATTACGGGAGGTTCTACTTCCTTGTAGCCGGCAGCTGTGTTGCGGTCGAGGAAATAGTTGATCAGCGCACGCTGAAGCCTGGCTCCCTTGCCCTTGTAAACCGGGAAACCGGCACCGGTAAGCTTGACGCCGAGGTCGAAATCGATGATGTCGTATTTCTTGGCAAGTTCCCAGTGCGGAAGGGCTCCTTCAGGAAGCACTACTTCCGGACCGCCCGTCTTGACGATCTGGTTGTCGTTGGCATCCTTTCCGGGAACCACCAGGTCGCAGGGGATGTTCGGGAGGAGCACCAGCTGGGCCATGAGGTCCTTCTGGCACGCATCCGACTCGGCCAGGAGCGCCTGGGATTTCTCCTTGAGGACGGAAACTTCCTTCTTCGCATTCTCGGCAGCTTCCTTCTCACCCTTCGCCATGAGGGCTCCAATCGCCTTCGCAGCCTGCTTCTGTTTAGAAAGAAGGGCATCGCTCTCGGTCTGGAGAGCACGCCTGCGGCTGTCGAGTTCCAGTATCTTTCCTACGATTTCCGATGCATCGAAATTCTTTATTGCGAGTTTGCGGACGACGTACTGGGGATCGTCACGGAGCAATTTGAGTGTCAGCATATGATCTTGCTTTAATATTAAAAGAGGACTGCTTCTTCGAAATGCCCGAAGCCACAGTCCTCTTGATCTTCCGTCAATAAGTCTCGGGGACTTAGTTCTCGAAAGGAATTACAGAGACGTAGGATTTGCTCTCTTTCTTCTTCGTGAACTTGACAGTACCGTCAACCAGCGCATAGAGCGTGTGGTCCTTGCCGATTCCGACATTACGGTCGGGATTGTGGACTGTACCCCTCTGGCGGACGATGATATTTCCGGCCTTTACGACCTCGCCACCGAATTTCTTGAGGCCGAGACGTTTGCTGTGAGACTCACGACCGTTCTTGGAACTGGATTGTCCTTTTTTGTGTGCCATGTTTTTTCCTCCTGAAATTAAGCGATAGCGTCGATCTTGA
>CADCQP010000181.1 GCA_902803535.1 uncultured Bacteroidia bacterium
AGCAACGGGACCGGATAAGACCGAGGTTTACGGTGTAGGCGCATTCCTCCTGGCCGGAAGGCAGATTCTCGAAATGCCCAAGAAGGCTCCGAAGGCTGCCCCGGCAGTGACTACTCCCGCCCCGGAGACCGCAGACAGGAAGTTCTGGGTAGAAAGCATGACAAGGATCATCGATCCTCTCTACGAGAATCTCAGCCGCGGCACCCTCCGCAAGAATATGCCTGTCGAGACCAATGACGGCTACAATATGGGCAACTCCCGCAAGGATGTCACCCATCTCGAGGCCCTCGGACGTTCCTTTGACGGTATCGCCCCCTGGCTCAACCTGGGCAAGGACGACACTGAGGAAGGAAAGATCCGCGCACACTATATCGACCTGGTTGTCAAGGCCATTGCCAATGCAGTGGATCCATCTTCCCCGGATTATATGACATTCGACGGCCCCGGGACCCAGCCCCTCGTGGATGCAGCTTTCTTCGCACAGGGACTCCTGCGTTCCAAGGACGTTATCTGGCCTGCCCTCGACGCGACTACAAAGCAGAGGGTCATCGACCAGTTCAAGGCCTCCCGCAAGATCAAACCGTGGGAGAATAACTGGCTCCTCTTCTCTGCCACCATCGAAGCTGCTCTCCTGGAGTTTACCGGAGAATATGACGAGCAGAAGATCGACTACGCTTTCAGCAAACATGCAGAGTGGTACAAGGGTGACGGCTGGTACGGAGACGGCCCGTCCTTCCACCTGGACTATTACAACAGCTACGTCATACAGCCCATGATCCTGGACGTGAGCGCAGTCCTCAAGGAGCACGGAAAGAAATGGGGAGACTTCTATGATGTGGAACTGCCCCGCCTTGTCCGCTATGCTGAGCAGCAGGAGCGCCTGATCTCCCCCGAAGGAACCTACCCGGTCCTTGGACGTTCCAGCGGTTACCGCTTCGGCTCTTTCCAGGTGCTCTCACAGGTCTGCCTGCTTGAGAAGCTTCCGCTTTACATCGAGCCGGCACAGGTACGCTGCGCCCTTACTGCAGTCCTCCGCAACCAACTTGTCGAGGAGAGCTTCGACAAGGACGGATGGCTCACCCTGGGCTTCTGCGGCCACCAGCCCGGTGTTGCAGACAACTACGTTTCTACCGGAAGCGCCTACCTCTGCACATTCATGTTCCTGCCCCTGGGCCTTCCTGCCGACAACCCGTTCTGGGCTGCCCCGGCCGCTCAGTGGTCTTCGCAGCGCACCTGGAAGGGACTTCCCATCAGGGACGACCATGCAATCAGGTAAACACTTAAGGATCTGACACATATGCACAAGCGTCCTTCTCTCATGAAGTCTGCGTGCCTCCTCCTAGCGCTGGCATCGTTGACATTTGCCGCGCCTTTATCAAAGGCGCAGGACCCTGTCACCTTCCAGCTTGACAAAGGCGGAAGGGCAAACCTCCCCGGTGGGACATGGATCGAGGCGAAAGCCCCGTGCTCTCTTTCGGTCAGGATGGACGGCGAGACCATCAAGGAAATCACCGTAACACCGGTGGATGTCTCATCCAGGACTATAGAGTTCACCACCAACAAGGCTATCAACACCCCGAACTATCGCATCACAACCATATGGGATGATTCCAAAGGCGAAGAGACCTTCATCGTACGCATGAAAGCCCCGTCCGCAAAGCCATCGGTCACATTTGAGGTGAAGGACGGTCCGATTACTTCTGACGAGGAGTTCTTCACCGAGGTGCTGAACTTGGACTTCCCCGGCCTTGCCGAGGTAAAGGCGGCCGCAGTTAAGAAGGACTGGACCGGGGCGAGGACTGCATATGTGAAGTACCTCAAAACACGCAAGACTCCTGTCTGGTCCTTCGACTGGAGGGACAAGGACAAACCGGAGTCCAGGATAGAGGGCTTCGACACGAAAAGGGCTGATGATGCGGCATCCAACCTGCTGACCAGCTGCGATGTACCCTACCAGTTCGGCTCCCATGTCAACTGGTCGATCAATCCTACCCCGCTGGAGTACTGCGAGTGGCCATGGCAGCTCAGCCGCCATCCTTTCTGGAGGTCACTAGGAATGGCTTATTGGGCAACGGGCGACGAGAAATATGCCAAGGCTTTCGTGAGCCAGATGAGAGGCTGGATAATCGACAATCCCCTCCCCGACTATCCCGCTCGTGATGAGTATTCCCGCTGGAGGACAATCGAAGCCGGAATCAGGACGTCAGGTTCCTGGCCGGACGCCTTCTTCCGTTTCCTGGGGTCCCCGTCATTTGATGATGAGTCCATCCTGATGATGGTCAAGTCTTTCTACGAGCACGGCAAGCATCTGAGGGCCCATCGCTCAGCCCACAACAACTGGCTGACAATGGAGATGAACGGGCTCTACCACATTTCCACCCTCTTCCCTGAATTCAAGAGTTCGGAAGCATGGGGGAATTTCGTGGTGGAGATTCTCCTGGAAGAGGAGCGCATCCAGTTCTATCCTGACAACACCCAGGTAGAGCTAGCTCCGAACTACCATGGTGTAAGCCTGAACAATATCCTCGCTCCCTACCGGCTGGCCAAACTCAACGGAAAGCAGTTCCCGGCAGAATACATGAAGAACCTGGAAGGGATGTACGATTATTACCTGAAGATCGTCCTGCCGTGCGGACATATGCCTGCGCTGAATGAGTCCGGAACCGGCAACGGCTGGTACGATTGCCGCAGGCCCCTGGCCACTGGCTTCGAACTCTTCCCGGAAAGGACTGACTTCCAGTACGTAGCCACTTCAGGCAAGGAAGGGACCGTCCCGTCTTTCACCTCTTCCTGGATGCCTTGGGCCGGGTGGTACGTAATGCGTTCCGGATGGACTGCCGATGCCCTCCACGCCCATTTCGAGGTTGGTCCCTACTCCGGGGCCCACTCCCAGGAGGACAAGCTTTCCATCATCCTCGAAGCCTACGGCAACAGGATCCTCACCGAAGCCGGGACCTATCCATATGATGAGTCTCAGTGGCGCAAGTACGCTGCTTCCTCCCGCGGCCACAACCTGACCAGGGTTGACGGCAAGGACCAGAACAGGGGCGCCAGGGCTGGGGAAGACCTGATCCGCTACTCCCGCAAGCCGCTTGGGAACAGATGGATATCCAATGACAGGTTCGATTTCGGAGAAGGCTGGTACACTGAAGGATTCGGACGTGAGCTTGACTCTACGGTGACACAGTACCGCGCCCTGCTTTTCCTTAAGGACAAGTGCTGGCTGATGTTCGACGTGTTTACCCCGAAGGATGGATCCATGCACAGCTATGAGACATCCTTCCATCTGGATGCCCCCGGGGCAAAGGTCAACGAGGCGCTTAAGTCCGTTACCGGTGAAAGGCCAGGCGAGGCCGTGCTTTCAGTGATTCCCGTCCGTAAGGAAGGACTTGAAGTGCAGGTTATTACCGGCCAGGAAAAGCCTGAAGTGCAAGGCTGGGCCCACGACGAGACCACCACACCTTACGGAGTCAAACCCGTGGCTACCCCGGTGTTCTCGCGCAAAGCTTCCGGCCAGTGGGTCGAGCCGTACATCCTGTGGCCTGTCAAGGCCGGCGGGCAGTGCCCTGTTTCCGGCATTTCAGCCAAGGGCGCGGGACGCTTCACGGTAAACTTTACCGACGGCTCCTCCATCACTGTGAACGCCACCGTTTCCGGAGACAACCTCGGCAGCCTCTCTTACACCACCAAAGGCAAAGGCCGCAAATCCACCGTCAAGGTCTTCTGATGATTGCCGGTGGAGCCTAAAGATTTGTAAATCATCCTTATAAACGTATTGGCCGGTACCTCTCAAGGGTACCGGCCAATATGCTTTATTGATTGAACGTTAACCGGTTAGCCGCCACGAGATAATATTTACGTTTTTTATCAAGGGCCTGCAGGTAAAATAATACCTTTACAACCAAAAAAAACGAGAGCATATGGGAAGTAATTACAGGCGCTATATAGACGGCAGCAGCCACCACGTCTATAACAGGGGGATCGAAGGGAACATCATATTCTACTCCCACTGGGACTGCATCTTATATCTCACCCTGTATTACCTTCTGGGAAAGCAGTATGGAATCACTACGTGGGCATTCTGCATCATGCCAAACCATGTTCATTCCAATGTATCAGCACCCTCATATGAACATTTCGAGTCTTTTCATCGGGATCTCTTTTCGAAATTCACCCTGGAATATAACAATGGACACTCCCGGGAAGGTGGTATCTTTAAACGACCTTATGGGTATGCGCCAAAGACATATGCTAAGAGAATCAGGGAAAACATTTCGTACATATGCAATAATCCTGTAGTAGGAAATATCTCAACAGATATTGACGGATACAAGTGGAATCTCATGGTATACAGAGCAACTAATAATCCATTTTCTGAGAAGATTTTTTTAAGAGAAGCTTCCAATCCACTGAGGAGATCCATAGTGTTACTCCGGTATTATCACGAAACTGGCATGCCACTGACATATGTACGTCAGAGAAGACTGTTTACAGGATTGGACCCAAATGAGATAAAACAGTTGACCGATAAAATAATCTCTTTCTATAATTGCCTGGACTACACAGCTATAGCGAATATATATGGAGGGGATATCAACAATGCGATAATCGCAATCAACGCCAATACCGGCAATGAATATGATATTCCGGAAGACAAGGAAGATTATAGTGCGTACTACGAAATGCTGAAGATAACTTCAACATCAGGTATAGACTTAAAAACATGCAATTTTGAGAAATGGCCGCAAGAAAAACTAACAAAGATGGCTCATATGTTCTCAAAAGCCGGTTTTCATAAAGCACAGATCGGCAAGTTCCTGCATTTAAAACGAGAATGGTGGAGGGTAATGCATTGCTTACCAACACGATAAATATGGCATCAGGTCCTGACGGGTAGGCATATGCATCAATTCGTTTATTATCAATACTTTAAGGCCCACCACCCAAGCCGATGGGCCTCCGAGGGAAGGAGATTGAAGGAAATGGCCGCCTGAGCTGAAGTCCGTTGACTACCGGAAGGTACCAAGAAGTTCTTCGAGGTGATCTTTATAGACTTCGCGTGGAGAACAACCGTACTTCTTGCATATGACTGCAGCGGCGCCGACGACCTCGCCCATCATTCCGGTCATGTTCTGGACACGGGTGGAGGAATGAGCTATATGCGACACACTTACATTCCTTCCGGCCATGAACATATTCCCTACGTTGACTGAATAGAGGCAGCGGTAAGGCAGGAAATATGGTGGCGGTACCTGGTCATCGCGGAGGTGCCTGCGGGGAGTTCCCAGGTCATTGAAGTAATGCTTCATGGTTGACATGAACTCATGCTTGGGGAAATAGAAAGTGTTCTTGGGAGTCGGGAAATGCTGGTCGATGGAATATGTTCCATAGATCATGGCATCATCATACTGCCTGTAGGCACCCTCTATGTCCTGCTGGGTAAAGAAAACGTCCCCGATCAGGCGGCGTGTCTCGCGCTTGCCCAGGATGTATGTCATCCAGCTGAGCTGGCGGTTGGCATAATCCTTCTTGCTTTTGCTGTGGTTCTTGAGGAACGCCCAGTTACCGAAAATGGCACGGAACAAGTAATCGCGGACATACTCTGCATCGCCCACCTGGTCATCCCAGAATCCGGATTCCCACCAGTTGCTGCCGGAAGTCCCCGGCTCGCAGGAATCTTCTATAAACTGGATGGCCCATGGGCAATCCGGGAACGGAGCCTCATGAGGCATGGCCTTGCTCTTCCATGAAATCGTAGATCCGAGCGTCATGTTGTCCACCCTGTCAGGTGCCAGGGTCTCCCGGGTTTCCATCCTGGACTCCCGGCCTTCGCGGAACTCGGCCCCTGCAAGATAGCCGAGGTTCCCATCCCCCGTACAATCCACGAAGAGAGGGGCAAAGAACTCTGCCTCAGTACCATCGACCACATTTGCAGCCACTGCGGAGACTATCTTGCCCTCGGCCGTAGAGGCCTTGGTTACATGCATGTTCGGAAGATAGGTCAGGTTTTCCTGAGACTTGAGGAGGTTTATGATCTTGTCCTGCTTATCATAGACATTGCGCACGTCTCTCACTATCTCACCAAGCTTCGGGAAGGGTTCAGCGCAAAGCGCACCGCTTGCAACCACATGTACCTCCACGCTATTGTTGCCGCCAGGGACAGGACGGTCGTTTATAAGGGCGACCTTCATCCCGGAACGCGCACTGTGAAGTGCAGCGCATATGCCTGCGACGCCCGCGCCTACAACCACCATGTCATAATGCCCCCCATCGGCCGGCTTAAGCGGATATCCGAGAAGCTTCATCCTGAAATCGTGCAGGGCCTGGCCCTCATTCGGTACGCCGGACTTCCCTGCCTTGGAAAACAGTATCGCATCGCAGCGCCCTTCGAAACCGGTCAGGTCACGAAGTGCCACGGTGCAGGATTTATGTTTCGCCGTCACCTCTACTTCTCCTGCGTATTCCCAGTCCCAGGCCTGGCCGGTTCCCAGTTCGTTAAGCAATTCGGAACCATCGACAGAGAGTTTGAAGCGGCCGGGAGCTTCCTTTGTGCCCCACGGAGAGCACCAGTTCCAGGTTCGTGCATACACAGTCCACTTCCCCTTAGGAAGCACGACCTCTGTCTCTGCATTTTCCACCGGCACGCCCATCCCATGTGCCAGGAGAAATGGCGAGCCCATCTGGTCCATGAACTGCTGGTCCAGGACCCATCCGCCTTTATGCGAAAAACTTTCCGTCTCAAGCAGGACGAAGTCTTTTGAAAGATCAGATTTCCCGGAAGCTGCATCAGAGGGAACACACTGAAGCAGGACTATGGCGAAGATTGCCAATTTCAAGATGATACGGTTCATATGACTGGGCTTAAGATTCGTAAATATACAGATTTTTATGAATCTTCGGAAGGTTTACGTTCTTCCCCCGTACTTTCAGGCAAAAGGAGAAAAGACAAATGAGAATCATGACATTGCTGATGGCTGCTGCCATTACTACAGTCGCTGCCACTTTTTGCTCCAGGGGAGACGGGACAATACCTGAATCAAAGATTATAGAATTAGAGAGGACCGGAGGGGAAAACTCTGACTCTATTATCATACTTCCGCCCCCAGAGTGGGGCACCCTTGACGGAGAGAAGGACGTAAAAGCCTGGTTCCCGCTCAGATGGGACTACAAGGGAAGCGTCAACCAAGGCATGGCGGTATATGGCGATACTGCAGTAGTCCTGTGCAAAAAAGGCTGGGTAAGGATCTTGAACCTCAAAAAAAGAAAAATCGTACAGGAGACAACCCTCGCTTCGTTCTCCGAGACTAATCACGCTAACACGGCACAGTTCGGACGGAAGGAGAATCCTTCTGACAAACTGCCACTACTCTATGTCTCAGAGTGTACACCACCATGCCGGTGCTTCGTAGAAAGATACACTGGGGACGGTTTTGAGCTGGTCCAGGAAATCTCTTCCGACATGAGTGTCATTGACTGGATAGCCGATGCAGCAGAAGGATTCCTCTATTCATATGAACAAGGCGAGAGCCGGGACAGCATGGTTATCAGGAGGTTCCGCTTGCCCGATCCATCAGGAGGGAATGTTGGGCTAATGAAAAAAGATGCGTTGGCAACGTGGAGATTCGGCGTCTCCTATCCGCACACGATCCAGGGCGGGACCATTCTCAACGGCACCCTGATAATGACATACGGGACCACCACGCAGCCAAGGGGGCTGCATTTCATAGACCTGGGAAGAGGCTCCCTAACTGACCTTGATCTCTCGGAAGACCTTGATACAGAGCCGGAAGACATCGACATATGGAGGGATAAGATTATAATGTACGCCTATGCCGGCTCCCTTTACACGATAATGAACCTGAAAGGGATCTAGTAAGTGTGTACGCTGCTGCTCCTGGCTGAAGGCAGGTAGTTGATGCCCCACCAGCAGACCTGCAGCATCACGAAGCCAATGACAATGAGCCAGAGGGCCGTGCGCCTGTCACTGTGGTTTGCCAGCCGCCAATGGATGTAAATCAGGAAAGAGAACCAGGTTATTGCCGCCCAGGTTTCTTTGGGGTCCCAGGTCCAGTAGCTGCCCCACGCTGCTTTGGCCCAAAGCGCGCCGAACAGCATTCCGAAAGTCAGGAACGACACCCCAAGCTGGACAAGGTTGTCACAGAGGGATATCTCATCCTCGGAAATGCTTCCGTCGCCTTTCTTGAAAAACAAGAGGTAAATGGCTGCAAGCGCCGCAGCACCGATCATGGCATATGCGAACATATAGACGATAACGTGCGGAGCGAACCATGGACTCTGGAGGGCGGGCATCAGGGTCTTGCTGTGGATTTCGGGCTTGAAGAGATTCACACATATGAAAACCGCCGACATGAATGTACTGAAGGTCAGGATCCACTTATAGCTCCACCTGGAGTAAATCATCATGCCTACCAACGGAAGGAAAAAGGAGTACCAGAGACGGGTCTCCCCCATCGTTCTCATCGGAGGGCGCTGCAGGGCGATCCACATCCAGAGGATGTAGGTAAAGAAGACCACAAGTCCCGACACCGTCAGGACCATGGCCGGACGCTTCCTGGACCACCACGCAAAAAAAGCCCCGCAGGCCCAGAGCAGTATCGCAGCAATGGCGAAGTACTCGAAATAATTCCAGATCATGGCAATAGTTTCATTATTTCATAGATTCCGTTAGTCGAATTGACAAGCAATAGCAGGGAGTTCCCGTAGAAATCCACATCCTCGGGTTCTTCGTTCAGCGAATCGCTGAGGTCCATTTCCACCAGTTTCCCCGAAGAAAGGTCGATGACATGGACTCCACGGTCAGTATCGGCATAACCATATGCAATCAGCAGGTTTCCCCTGCCGCAGACTCCCCCCTGGATTATGTGACGGTAATCAAATTCATAATGCCATTTGCCAAGGAGATCTTCCTCTGTCAAGGTCACTTCCGGCACGGAAGGGTCAGGGAGAGGGAACAAATATATACTCATGCCCTTGGTTGACTCCGTCTGCAGGGCCAAAAGCCTCTTACCATCTTTGTCCACAAACCAGTCGGTAACCGTAAACCAACAGCTTATGGTCTGATGGAGATGGAAATCCTTCCCGTCAAAACGCTCCACAAAACAGTGCCCCTTTCCATAACACTCCGAAACGTAGATAAGCGGGAATGAGTCACCATCAACTGCATATGAAGAACCGAACTGGGCCGTGTTGGCATGGTTGTCATCTGAGGATGATTCGAGGATTGTCTCACAGGCCAGGGTCTTCTTCTTAAGATTATAGATCCGGCACCAGCCTTTGTTGCTGAACACGAAGGCGTAATCGCCATGGATGGCCATCCCCTGCGTACTGCAATCATGGTAACGGTAGTTAACTTTTATAAGGCTGTGGATGTCACGGAAACCGCGAAGAGACCCATATTCATCAGGTTCCGGCATAGGATATTCCACCGGGTCATCCCCCATGGAGTCCTGACCGCAGGCAACGGCCATGAACACCAGGAAAGGCAGTATGTACAAGAAACGTCTCATTAGCTGCCACCCTTGATTTTCCTCATTGCATCATCCAGTGCCTGGCAGAACCGGATTCCCATCAGGCTCTCCCTGACTGTTAATGTTTCCTTCAAGGGGACATTATCCAGGACATGGCGGAGTTTCTCTGAGAGATCCGCCACATTTCCGGCCTCAAACACTACTCCATTGACGCCAGGCTCTATTATAGTCCTCGCTCCACATTTGTGGGACAACACGCTGGGACATCCCGCCAGCAAAGCCTCATTCACAACAGCGCCGAAAGGTTCACGGACAGAGGGAAGGACATGGACATCAGCGATATTGTACCATGAAAGCAACTCATCACCTTCGAGCAGTCCCGTAAAGACGGCATCTGTCCCGAGTTCACGGTCCAGGTTCCTGAGCTTTTCCATCTCCTCTCCGTCGCCGACTATTACCAACGCATTGTCCCGGGCCTTTACCGTGGCATATGCCCTTATCAGGTCTCCCGCCCTTTTAATAGTGACAAGCCTGCCGATGTACAGAACAACCTTCTTGTGCCTGAGACCATATTTCTTCTCATTTTCAGAGGAGATGGGCAATGCAGCTTCAAGACGTGCACGAAAGACGGTTTCATCTGCAATAACCGGGAAATAGACTCCTTTCCCACAGTGCTCAATGTACCAGCTGCAGGCCTCTTTGTCAGAAGACAATATTTCATCCACAATAGAGGGGACGAATCTCCGACCGATCCTGTGCGTAAAAGTAAAGTCATTCCCTTTGATCATGTCGATGCTGTCGTCACACAGAGAGACTACCTTGCACTTCAAGCCAAGCAGGGACCTGATCAGGACAGCGCATATGGTTATGATAGAGAATTCAGGAGTGAAGATTATCTCGGGCTCATTCTCTCTCATAATCTTCCACAGCTGACGGAAGCCCTTAAGTCCAAGGGTTTTACCTCCACTCATAAAACGCTTGGGAAAAACAGCTTTCGCATAGAGGAGATCAGAAGAAATACCACCGGCACATTCTTCATAAAGGTGATAGATATCAAATCCGTAATCTGCGTACAGATTATTGCACAGATCCACCCTGTATGGAGACAAGCATATGCCAATGTAGATGTTCCTCATAAGCCAGCGCCATTAGCTCCTTCAGGGAAGATTCTGTCGTATAAACCTGGCATAAGCATATGGAAGAAACTGGTAACCAGCGTCTTGACCGCAGGAAAGAATCCGCAGAAACGCCTGCGGAAACGGAAGAATTCCATACCGGTACTGCCATATGGGCTGAAGAAGTCATTCCATCTTACTTTCAAGGGCATCTCTTTGTCCTTCCATTTAGACAGCCTCTCATGCCTGTCACACACGCCGAAAACCCCTTTGCCTATAATAATATCGATCCCGGCCCGGCCGGCCCTGTAGCCATAGTCACGATCCCCCAAAGCATGATGGTAAGTGTATTCATTTTTACCGAGGATGCTATAGACATATCGCGGAATAAGCACTATATTGCCTCCGATCGTGTCGCAGGTCCTCTCGGTTGACACGTCCGTTACCAGGCCAGCCTGGTCCGTCCATCCGCCATATGTAATCGTCTGCGGATCCGTTGATGAGCAAGTACTTCCGACGATGATCGCTTTGTCTCCATGTTCCTTTGAAGCATCAAGCAGCCTCACAAGTGCATCTTCTACGAGATCGGTGTCATCATTGAGCCAGAACCAGAAGTCATAGTCGCCGTGCTTTTCGGCTGCAGTCCACGCAGCATACATTCCCCGGTTCCAGTACAAGGATCCGTCGCCATGGATTATCTTCACTTCAGGGAACTGCTTCCCGACAGCCCCGGCGGTCCCGTCAGTCGAGCCGTCATCCATCATCCAGACATCCACAGTGGCCTTGCCTTCAAGTCCCGTCTGGGCGTAAAGCAGCCCAAGGCAATTGAGTGTCTTGTCCTTACGGTTATGTACGGTCATCAGGACCGCTATCTTCGGAATCATTTCACTTTGATATTGCCGCCATAAAGGCATGTCCCATCTTCCCTGCCCTCGAAGAGGATGTCCCCGTCAACAGTATTGAGAAGGATGGAATTGTTAAAGTTCGTCTTCTTGGCCTTTGAATCCGATCTGGTTTCCAGATCCTTAACCCTTCTGGAATGAATGGAGGTGCCGTTTGATATGCCGGTGACCTTATTCCTGTAAATCTTTACATTGAATGACCCGTCGTCCAGGAATATCCCGTTGTTGCCCTTGATACCCTTATAGTCATGGATGTAATTATCCCTGATGATCAGCAGGTCATTCTGGGTCGTGACATAGAGCGCACCGGAGTCCATAAGGGTGTGTGACTGATAGTCGGCAAGATACTGTGGAGTGTAATAAATCTCATTGTGCTCGACGATACCGCTGCTCACGAAATTCTTTTCTCCCCCGAAATGACGCCCGAGATACATTGAAGTGTATGGAAAATCCCTGAAGACATTATGACCGATGTAGTACTCTTTACCATATGCATAGATGAAGGGATAATTGCTGGACGGCATAGCGCTGCCGTCAAAGGTATTTCCTTCAATCCATGTTCCTTCCGTAGCTCCGTCACTCCAGATAAGGTCTCTGACGTTACCGGAAAAGACATTGTCTGAGATGGTCACATTGCGGGATGCCTCCAGATGGATTGCCCTCCAACGCAGTCTGGTAAAGATATTCTTCTCGAAAAGGATGTCATTTGCGCCGCATCGGACCAGCTCGAAGATGAAACGGGAGTCTCCGGAGCCCGAGAAATCCAGACCGGTGACATGCATGGATTTCATGGTGACATTACGCATATAAAGGAATGTCGAAGCCGCCTTGTCATCAGCCCTGCGCCATAGCTGGAAACGGGGTGTAACTTTCCCGAAAGAATAGTCGGAATTCACATTATAGTCACCCATTGACTTTCCAAGATCAGTTGTAAAGTATAGCCACCCTCCTGAGACTTTCTCCACCTTTCCATAGGAAGTGTGGTACCACTCCGTCAGAAGTATCTGGAGTTCATCTTTTTTCAATGCGCTTTGAGCCTCTTTGGAGAGGGCCCCGGAGTATTTTATCCTGCACATCTTCTTGGATGCATCCACGATTTCGACCTTTGCCCCTATGTTTTTCATCGAAGTCAAAGGCTTGATGGATTCATCATTGAATCCTTCGCCCGTAAGGACAGCACCGTTGCCGATAAATGACAGGCAGACATCCGGGATGTTCTTGTCGATGATCTGGACAGCCCTGTGTTTGAACTGGTAATTACCCTTGGCAAATTTTACGACGATGTTCTTCTCCCCTTTGTTAATGGCACCGGATATAGCTGATCCAAGACCGGCCATGTCACTCTGCCGGCTGATATTAATTACGAATTCCCGTCCGGATGCTGCCGGATGGACACGGCGGACATAGCTGATCCGGTCAAGGGCCTTGACTTCACGGGCCAGGTTCCTCTTGTTGAGGGTCCGGACGCTTTTGACTACGGTAGATCCCTGGAGGAAGAGGATGCCCAATACACCGAAAATGAGCAAAGAGGATAATATGGCAATCTTTTTCATATGGATGATTCTAATGATTTAAGATGAATTCATATGCAGATACAATCCCGTCCCGGATCACCTTCTTGTCATGCCTGACAAGGGCATCAGACATCTGATTGTCTTCAGGTGTGATCCGCATTATCCTTGATGCAAGAGCATGGGGATCTCCTGGCGGCACGAGATTCCAAGGCTGGGATGCCATCAGGGTTGAAATCCCTCCCACATCGGTTGCAACAGCCGGAACGCCGAGATACTGTGCTTCACAGAGGCTGTTGGGGCTATTGTCAATATAGGAAGGATGGACGAACACACTTGCCTGCTGAAGCAAAGGTATTATCCTTTCCGCAGGGAGCACCCCGGCACATTCGACATTCACTTCCGTATGGGAAATCCCGTAATGCTTCTCAAAGAACCTCACTGTCGGATCTGAAGGATTCACCCCTATCACGGTCCACGTAAAGTCATCAACCATGTCCTTCAGGATTGATGCAGTCCTGAGAATCAGTCCGAAGCCTTTGTAGAGCGCGTCGGAAATAGTTGAAACGATAGTGAGGCTCCTTTCCTTCGCCCGCCATTTTTCCGCCTCATAGAAAGGAGGCCTGAGGACTTCGTCCACGTGGAAATAGGTTGCACCGGGATTGCGGGAGAGTACATATGCCTTGTCCCAGTCAGTCCTTCCCATGAAGAAGCGGCAGCGACGTATGTATTCCTCCTCCCTCTCTGCCCTGACACCCATTTCGCGGTAGTTGAAACGGATTCCGTTGCGGAGAACATTCTCCCGGATGTTTACGAATTCCCTCCGGAACGTCTTTTCGTCAATGTCCGGAGGAAAGAAAGCCCGATGACATGCCCCCAGCAGCCCCTGCAGATGAATCAGGCACGGGACATCGGTATGCATCATTACCAGAGGGATGTCTGACTCGGTGCCGAATATGTGGATCAGGTCCGGTTGGAAAGATTCAATTACCGGAATAAGCAGGTTGCTGATATTGTCTTCTGACAGCAACTTCCTGTAACCTCCGTAATAATATGCCAGTTTCCCGAGCGGAGACCTTCCGGGACGGTACAACGGGAAGTAATGAGTCTTTCCGTATCTCTTGCCGGACGGCAGATTCTCTCCGGTAGGGAAAGCCAGGGCAAGCTCAATTCCCTTCTCTTCTTCGAGAAGTCCCTGAAGGGATGACATCCAGCCAACACCGAAGTAGCTGTTACTTCCAGACTGCAGGGCCCCAGGAGATGTAGATGCAAACAGGATTCTCATGTCAGTCTGAAAAAGTTTCCCCTGATGATATGACAGAGTGGCCCCATTTACTGTTCTGTGGTCTGATGATTACGAACAATGACTTGAACCATGCCTTGAATTCCTTGTCCGACATGGACCTGAAGTCCTCTGAAAGGCACATGGCCAATCCCATCCACATGGTTATGTTCTGGGTATCAAACCTGTTGCAGTCCTCCACGAAACCGAAGAAGAAATGAAAAGCGACATAAAGCCCGATAATCTTCATCGGGATGCTCGCTGACCTGTAAACCCCAAGCCATGCCGCCCTCAGGAAGATCAGGCAGTAAAGAAACAGTCCGATAAGCCCCGTCCAGGTGAAGACGTTAAGGAATCCCACCTCATTCAAGGGGCGTTCGTATCTGTTGACCCGTAACTGCCAAGCAATAGCATCTCCAAAATAAGCAGAATCATTGCCGCGGGCAGGGGTCCTTCCCCATATGACATAATTGTTGTCGACAGCCGAAGAGATCACCTCCTTATACATGAACGTACGGGTGTTGGCCGCGAAGCCTTCTATATTCTCCCTACTGGACATATCCGCCTGGGAAGAAGCCGCGGATGAAGAAGCCATCTCGAAGACAGAAAAGATATCCTGATTGCCGGCAACTCCCATAACAAGGAAAAGGACAGGCAGGACACTCAGCAAGGCGTGGCCAAACTTCACGACCGCATATGGGATAACTCCCCTGAAATAATAGAGCAAAGACAGAAGTATGGGGACTATCGCCTTGATTATCTGACTCCTGGCCTCGAAATCGATGAATATCATCATCAGGAAAAGGAAAATCGCGCCCCACCTCCATTCTCTCGGGACCAGGGGAAGCAAGCAGCCTAAAAGCAGGAACGGTTCCACATAAAACACTATTCCGTCCTTTGTCAAGAACGGGAACATGAATATGAAAATCAATGATGCCCAGGGGAACCATACCCTAAGGGACCTGTGGGAAGCCATCGGGTCACTGAAGATGAAACAAAACAGGGGCAGCAGCAGGGCGAAACTGGCACTTACCAGATTCTTCCACTGCCAATAGTCTGAGGCCTCAAAACATCCCCGGACAATACATATCACAATCCAGGCAAGATAGATGTGGATGATCTTACGGTCTACATCCCTAAGCTTTTCCTTATCGTAGTAATTGAAGATGTAGAAAAGCATGAAAAACAGGAAGATGAAAAACAGGAAGAACTTCACAAAATCGAGAGAGTAACCGATGCGGAGCCACTGCTGGACAGATACCGGGGTGATAACCACCAGCAGGACGGCCAGCCAGTTTATGACTTGCCTGTAAGAAAAACTCTTTCCGCCGAATCCTCTCATGGAAGATATCAATCTGCTTAATTTACTAAATTAGCTATTAGCCCTGATTTATCCAAATCACTCTCCCGTCTCCCCGGCCTCCTTGACATATGCCATGGTTCCATGGTTTACCCGCTTATCGACAGGAGGCAGTTCCATGTAGTTCCCGAAAAGTTCCCCAAGCATTTCACGATAACCAGTAAAAGCGCTGAATTCCTTATCCTCGAATGGAATCCGCACATAAGAACTGAACCATTCAGCCTTGTAACGGGGATTCTTGTAATGCCTCATCTGTGCATCGCAATAAATACCGGAGTTGTGGTACTCAGGATTGTTCGCGACCTCGTCAATCCTGCGGCAAAGTTCAACGGCGGAAGTCCCGGCCAAGGCCATCTTCCATTTCAGGACTCTCAGCCATTCATAAACATCCAAGGGAGAAGGGAAGGATTTGATTTTCCAGAAAAGTTTATCACTGAGTGCAGTGCTGAGCCTGGCTTCAACTTCGTTTTGTGCCGGATCCCCGGGCACCCAATCCTGCGGAAAAATATCTATATTGACACCTATTGCAGGCAACCTGGTGCCTTTGCTATCTTTCAGGACAGTGCGTTCATCGCTGACCTTCATATAAGGCACAGGATAGCCGTCGCAATCATATGAATGGAGTTTGAGCCACGGATGCTTTTCCTGCGCGAAAAGGACCTTGAACCGCTCGTACTCTGGGCGGAGCATGCATATGTCTATGTCATCATCCCAGGGAATGAACCCCCCATGCCTTACAGCACCGAGAAGCGTTCCCCCGTCAAGGGAATAGTCGATGGAGTTCCGTTTGCAGAAACCATCCACATAGACGAGGATGTCTTTCAGGCACGACTTTACCTCTGAATCAGCAAGTCTTTTCATCCATTATCCCTCCTTCGCCAAAAGAAGTTTCTCAATTAAGAAAAGATCCTCTTTATAAGTAATTTTCATGTTCGACACTTCTCCGCGGACAAGGAATATCTTCTCTTCCGGGAGATATTTTTTCACTATTCCGCAATCGTCGGTAGCCATGAGTGCAGGATCGAGCATGGCCTTTTCATATGCCCTCCTGATAGTCCCGAGCCTGAAAGCCTGAGGCGTCTGCCCATTGCGAAGCAATGCGCGCGGAGGGACCGAAGCAATCGTATTATCTTCAGGATCAGCCTGGATGATGGTGTCCGTCGTTGGGATCACGACGTCAGCAGCGTTAAACCTGTCAAGGGCATCAATGCAATCTGTAATGATCCTTTCCGTAACCATGGGCCTGACGGCATCATGGAAAATCATCTTGGTGTCATCTCCGGAGAAATGCTTTATGGCAGAAAGGCTGGAATGATACCTTTCAGCCCCTCCGGGGAGGACGGCCTCAACCTTTGAGTATCCATTCCGTCTGACGATTTCCTCGACGAAACCGACATTCACGGGATTGGTAACTATTATTATGACATCAATTCCCGGATGCCTTTCGAACACATCAACAGTGTGTTCTATGACCATCTTTCCGGCGACCCGGAGAAACTGTTTGGGAGTATCTCCTCCCAAACGGGAGCCGCTCCCGGCGGCCAGAATTATTCCTGCATTCATGATTGCCTGTTGAATATCTGCCCAAGCAGACGTTTAAGTAAATCCCTGGTAAATTTTCTCTCGTCATCCGTCATGACAAAGAGCCATGAAACCGAGAAGAAGACGCCCCACATCAACGCACAGTTCATCACCAGGCGAACGAACCCGGCATCGAAAAACTGCGCCACAAAAATACCGGTCAGGGACGTAAGCACCGTCAGCGCCGATATAGGCATGACCACACTGCGCAAATACAAACCGTAAGGAAGTGTACACCATCTGTGTACGAGGCGCAGAAGGAGGACCTGCTTGAAAATGGACATCACAAACAAAGTGATGTACATCCACACAGGGCTGGCTCCACCCTTGAACAAAGCCCATTCTATGAACAGAGGGGCCAGGTTCAGGATAGTGTTCTGGATGTTCTTGCCCTTTATGTGTCCGGTAGCCTCAAGTGCCGTGATCAGACCATAGAAACAGCTCTCCATCAAGATGGTAATAAGGGACAGCCTGAGGAAAACCACGGTCCACTCAGGCACATCCTTCAGCCAGAGTCCCATGATGACAGGTGCCTCTATGATCACGGGAATCGCCAGCCATGCCAGGAGTATAAAGGAAAACCGGCAGCAGGCTATGGACCATTTCTGCGCTTCCGACCTGTTGCCCGCCCCCTCTGATTTGACTATCACCGGCCTAAGAGACCTCGTCATGTTGTTGGTAAAGACCATGAGCTGGCCTTGGAACTGGCCGACAACACCTTGGGCGGCATTTACGACGACACCGAAGAAGTGGTTGACCACAATGCTCTGTCCATAATGCCCGACCAGGGATGAAGTGGCTCCAAGGAAATTCCACCCTGTGTAACTGACAACCTTTTTGACAATGGCACCATCCCAGTACTTATGCGGCCTGAAATGGCATTCATCGTATTTCCTGCGGCAATAGATCCGCATCACCGTCATCGAAAACAATGAAATGCAGGACATCAGGATGCCGTACAGGATCAGCTTGTCACCACCGAACTTGACGCACATAAAGGCCACGAAAAGTTTGAGAAGCGACTCGACGATACCGATTATGGCATAATAGAGCATATTCTCATGCGCAGTGATCACAGCATCATACGGGACCGTCATCACAGTAAAGACAGTGCTCACTATGAGGGCTCCATACACCACCTTTGCAGCAAACAGCCTGTCCGGGGGAATATTGAGAACGCCGTTGAAGAAAAAGAATCCTCCAATGACGTACACCACCACGGTGAGCGCCGCGACTACCAGATGCAGGACTACGCTGATGTTGAAAATAGTCCTCTCATTGCCCATGTCACCTTCACCCTGACTATAAGAAATGAACCTCTGGGTGGCATTAGACAGGGTTGAATTCAAGAATCCAAGCATGGCGAGGGCCCCGCCGACCACGTTATAGACTCCGAAATCGGATTCTCCAAGGGATGCAAGGATCAGGCGGGTCGTCCAGAGGGAAATCAAAAAGTTAACGGCTACCTTCGCATAAAGGTAGCCTGTATTCTTTATTACCCTGGTTCCCGTTGACATGCCTAATATGCCATCCTGTCATGCTTGAACAGGAGCCCGCGGATGCTTTTCAATATGATTGACAAGTCTTTCCGCAGATTCCAGTTCTCGATGTATTCTATATCCTTGATGACCCTTCCTTCCATCAGTCTCACTTCCCTGGTCTCCCCTCTCCAACCGTTCACCTGGGCCCAGCCGGTAATGCCTTGCTTCATGTAGAGGCGCAGTTTGTAGTGGGGCACCAGTTTCGAATAATAGTCTGTGTGGTAAACCATATGCGCGCGCGGCCCTATGATGCTCATCTCGCCCTTGAGGACATTGATAAACTGGGGCAGTTCATCAACTCCGGAAACACGCATGAACCTGCCGAAGGGGAACACCCTCTCGTCATCCTTGACAGCCTGAACTTCCTCATTTTTATTGTCAGCCTCCATGCTCCTGAATTTCAGACAGTAGAAGACCACGTTATCCCTCCCGCTGCGTTTCTGGCGGAAAATGACCGGCCCCGGGGACTGCCTGTGGATGATGAAAGCCACTATAGCGTAAAGCCACCAATAGACCAGGCCCAGGAATGCCAGGGACACCAAGATGTCCACCAGACGCTTGCATATGCGGAAGAAAGCATGGTCATATGTCAGGTCCTTCACCTTGAAGACCGGTCCAGGACCGGAGACATCCACCCAGGTCCACCTCCAAAGGCAGTCGGACAGGGACGGAGCTTCAACGAAAACGATCCCCTTCTGATTGCATATGCCGCGTACGGCCTCCATCTCTCCGGATGAAGGAGCCCCCCAGAAAACATATCCGCCTTTGATGCCTTCTTCCGAAGCAAGGTATTCCTTGACACGGCTGATGTCACCCCTGTATGGCACCGGGGCGAAGACCTTGTCTTCCACAGGAGCAAAGACCCCGGAGGCTGCACCATCTCCGGCATTTATCCATATCTCGTAAAGATTGGATGAATCCCCTACTATCACGCAAGGCTGTATGATGGATTTCTGCTTCATTTTTTCAACTGTGACCGCCTGAGCGACCTCTCTTTTTTCAACATTGCAGGAAGATACTTCAGCACACGGGCATACTGGCGTCCCTTCCTGCCCGGATCATGGATCCAGCGCCAAAGGAACTCCAT
>CADCQP010000182.1 GCA_902803535.1 uncultured Bacteroidia bacterium
AGCTCCCCTTCGAGGAATGCGACGTAATCCATGAAAGGTTTGGGGAGGACGGACTCATCGGTAACCCCGCACAGGTCGGTGTTCCATCCCTTGAACTCGGTGTAGACCGGCTCTATCGCGGCACCGGTTTCGGAAGGCATCTCTTTGGTGACCTCACCGCCGACCTTGTAGGCAGTGCAGACCTTTATTGTCTCGAAATCGTCCAGGCAGTCAGCCTTCATCATAACAAGGTCGGTGACACCGTTGATCGTAACCGCATATTTAAGGGCTACCAGATCAAGCCATCCGGTCCTCCTGGGCCTTCCGGTGACAGCCCCGAACTCATGACCGGTGCGGCGTATCTTCTCGCCTGTCTCGTCGAAGAGTTCTGTCGGGAAAGGACCGCTGCCTACCCGGGTGCAATAGGCCTTGAATATGCCGTACACCCTGCCCACGCGTCCAGGAGCGACTCCGAGTCCGGTGCAGGCTCCGCCGGCCGTGGTATTGGAGGAAGTGACAAAGGGATAGGAACCGTGGTCGATGTCGAGCAGGGTTCCCTGTGCGCCCTCGGCCAGCATGGGCTTCTCGTCCAGCCAGTTGTTGACGAAGTACTCGCTGTTGATGAGCCTGAATGACCTCAGGTAATCCACTGCTTCCCTGTAGGCCGCGTCATCAGCTTCGGGAGAATACTCGTAGCCGAGCTGCTTGAATATATCAAGATGCCTGTTTTTCAGTTTGTTCCATCTCTCCTCGAAATCCGGTTCGAGGATGTCGCCAACCCTGAGGCCGAGCCTCGCGGCCTTGTCGGTGTAGGTCGGGCCTATGCCCCTGAGGGTCGATCCGATCTTGCCCTTCCCGGCGGCTGATTCATATGCCGCGTCCAGGTGCCTGTGGGTCGGGAGGATGAGGCTGGCCTTGCGTGAGACCAGGACCCTTTCCCTGGCATCTACTCCAAGCTTGGCAGCCTCCAGGCATTCCTTCATGAAAGCCTGGGGATCAAGCACGACTCCATTGCCTATGACATTCACGCAGCCGTCCCGGAAAATACCTGACGGAAGGCTCTTTGCGACGAAATTCTTACCATTGAACTGAAGCGAGTGCCCTGCATTCGGGCCACCCTGGAAACGGGCTACGGCCGGGTAGCGGCCTGCGAGGGAATCCACGATCTTACCCTTGCCTTCATCCCCCCACTGAAGGCCAAGCACAATGTCAAGTTGTTTTTTCATGTCGAATACTGAATCAGAGACGTTGCAAGTTACTAAGATTTTCGGGATTTTCCTTTTTATTTCGTCATTAAATGTTTTTATAGACGCATATGTTGAAGATATTGGTTAATTTTGGACCGCAGTTCAAAAAACATCATGTTATGATTATAAGCGGAAAAGATCTTTCAGCCAAAATCAAGGCCTCTCTCGCCGCACAGGTGGCCGGTTTCCCGGAAAAATACGGACGCGCCCCGCGCCTTGTGGTAATCCTCGTCGGAGAGGACCCTGCAAGCCAGGTTTACGTACGCAACAAGGCAAAGGCCTGCGACGAAGTCGGCATCGACAATGTAACCCTGAGGATGCCGGCCGACACTCCTGAAAAGGAACTCCTTGAAAAGATCGCGGAGCTCAACTGCGACGACACGGTGGACGGGATCCTGGTACAGCTCCCGCTCCCCCGCCAGATCGAGGAGAAGAAAGTCATCGAGGCGATTGCCAGGGAAAAGGACGTGGACGGTTTCCACCCGCTGAACACCGCAGCCCTCTGGCAGAAAAGGCCGGGAGACAACTTCACCGTTCCCTGCACCCCGGAAGGTATCATCGAACTGCTCGACGAGGGCAAGGTAGAAATCTCAGGCAAGAGGGCCGTGGTCCTGGGCCGCAGCCACATCGTCGGCCTTCCGGTGGCAAAGCTCCTGCTTGACCGCAACGCGACAGTGACCATATGCCACTCCAGGACAGTAGACCTGCCTTCGATAACACGTGAGGCGGACATCCTCATCGCAGCCATTGGCCAGCCCCTCTTCGTCAAGGGAGACATGGTCAAGGAAGGTGCGGCAGTGATCGACGTGGGGATGGACAGGGACCCGCGCACCGGAAAACTGTGCGGCGACGTGGATTTCGAATCCGTTGCCCCGAAGGCATCGGTCATCACTCCGGTCCCCGGCGGGGTCGGACCGATGACGATAGCCTGCCTCATGGAAAACACTGTCAAGTGCTTCCTCAGCAGGTTCGCTTAATCTTCCTTTCTGGTAATCCTCGCACCAAGGGCGTTGAGCCTGAGGTCGATGGCTTCATATCCGCGGTCTATCTGCTCGATAGCCCCGATTTCGCTCGTACCCTTGGCTGACATAGCGGCCAGCAGGAGGGCGATTCCCGCCCTGATGTCAGGCGAAAGCATCTTCCCGGCGCGCAGCTTGAAATTATGGTCATGCCCGATCACGACGGCGCGGTGCGGGTCGCAGAGGATGATCTGCGCTCCCATGTCGATGAGACGGTCCACGAAGAAAAGACGGCTTTCAAACATCTTCTGGTGGATCAGTACGCTTCCCTTGCACTGTGTCGCGACCACCAGCATGACGCTCAGCAGGTCAGGGGTCAGTCCCGGCCAGGGAGCGTCCGCGATCGTCATTATGGAGCCGTCGAGGAAGGATTCGATGATGTAGCTTTCCTTCTGGGGGACATAGATGTCGTCCCCTTTCTGCTCCACTCCCACTCCAAGGCGGCGGAACTGCTCGGGGATTATCCCGAGGTTCTCATATGAAACGTCCTTTATGGTGATAGCGCTACGGTTCAGGGCTGCCATCCCGATGAAGGAACCGACCTCGATCATGTCCGGAAGGATGCGGTGCTCCGTCCCGTGCAGGGAACTGACCCCGGTGACAGTCAGGAGGTTCGACCCTATTCCTTCGATCTTCGCGCCCATGCCGACAAGCATCTTGCTGAGCTGCTGGACATATGGCTCGCACGCTGCGTTGTAGATCACCGTCCTGCCCTTCGTCAGCGATGCCGCCATGAGGATGTTGGCCGTACCGGTGACTGACGCCTCGTCAAGGAGCATATATGCTCCCTTCATGCCCTCTTTCGGAGGGACGGAAAGATGATAGGCCCTCAGGTCCCGGCGGTATTCCAGGACTGCGCCCAGGTTCACCATTCCCTGGATGTGGGTGTCCACCCTGCGGCGGCCGATCTTGTCCCCGCCCGGCTTCGGGAAATTGACCTGCCCCAGACGGGCCAGCAAGGGCCCCGCCAGCATCACCGAACCGCGGAGCCGGGCGCATTTGAGGATGAACTCCTCGCTGGCGATGAACTTCTCGTCAAGGGACGCGGCCTTGAAAACATATGACCCTTTTTCCTCGCGGCGCACCTCGACCCCCATATCCCTGAGAAGGTCTATGAGATTCTTGACGTCAAGGATCTCAGGCACATTGGTTATACGCACTTCTTCGGTCGTGAGAAGCACTGCGCTGATGACCTCCAGCGCCTCGTTCTTGGCGCCCTGGGGCACTATCTCCCCGCTCAGGGGATGACCGCCTTCAATGATGAATGAACTCATGGTTATAGTGTTGTCATATGTGTTCTACTTCAGGCTCCAGGAGGATCGAGAAACGTTCCTGCACAGAGCGCACCATCGCAGCCTCCAGGGCAAGTATCTCGTCCGGAGTGGCTTTGCCGGTGGCATTCACCAGGACGAGGGGCTGTTTTCCCCAGACCCCGGCATTTCCCATGACCGCGCCCTTCCAGCCACATTTCTCAAGCAGCCAGGCTGCCGGGATCTTGATGCTCCCGTCCGGGGAAAGGAAATGAGGCACATCTCCCAGGCCGTCTTTCCGGGCCACATCAGCGACATGCCTGAACACGTCCCCGCTGACAAAAGGATTCTTGAAGAAAGAGCCGGCGCTCCCCACCTCGGAAGGGTCGGGAAGTTTCGAATTCCGGATGCTTATGATGGCATCCCGGATTACCCCGGGAGTCAGGTCCGCCCCTTTGGTGACAGATTCCACGGCGCTTCGCACATTGCCGTAATCCAATCTGGGAGAATAGTTTCCGCTCAGCATGAAAGTAACGGAAGTGACTATGTAGCGTCCCTTCCATTCTTCCTTGAAACGGGAACGGCGGTAGCCATAACCGCACTCTGAGACATCAAGGGTGAGCTCTTTTCCGGTTGCAGGCTCGAAACATCCGACGCTGGAGATAATGTCGGCAGCCTCGACGCCATATGCCCCTATATTCTGTACTGCGGCCGCCCCGGTCTCGCCGGGGATCAGGGAGAGGTTCTCCGCTCCCCACAGGCCACGCCTGCAGGTCCATGCGACGAAATCATCCCATATGACTCCGGAGCCGACCCTGACCTTCACCTTCCCGTCTTCCGCAGGTTCCGCCTCCTCGGCAAAGCATATGGACGAGTGCAGGACTGTGCCTTCGAAGTCTTTGGTAAACAGGAGATTGCTTCCGCCTCCTATGTGATGCCACGGCCGCGGAAGGTCGCTCCTGAGATTCCCTTCCGGGAAAAGCGAGCGCAGTTCCTCCACGGAAGAATACTCCGCCAGGCAGGCAGCTTTCACCTCCATCCCGAATGTATTCATCGCCCTCAGGCTGACGTTGGTCCTGATTTCCATATCCACAAAATTAATAATTTTATTATATTCGCACTATTGTAATGATCCCTTGGAATCAAAATGTTTAAACATAATAACAATGAACAAGCTTTTCTCAACCCTGGCCATCGCCGCCCTCGCCGTATTGGCAGCCGGCTGCTGTTCAAAGACTGATGGCGGTTTCAAGAAGAACTCCGAAGGAGCCATAGTAACTCCGGTGCCTGCAAGGCCCGCCGGGCAGACCGACGTGATCGGACTGGTGACCCCGAAGCTCGAGACAGTAAGGATAGGTATCGTAGGCCTCGGAATGAGGGGAAGCGGCGCAGTCACACGCCTTTCCCGCGTTCCCGGAGCCAGGATCGTCGCAGTCTGCGACGTGGAAGCCGACAGGGTAGAGAAAGCCAAGAAGGCCCTCGCTGACAGGGAGTACGGCGATGTCGCCGGATACAGCGGCTCCACTGAAGCTTTCAAGGAACTCTGCGAGAGGGATGACATCGACCTGGTCTATGTCTGCACCGACTGGGTACACCACGTCCCGGTTGCCCTCTATGCCATGGAGCATGGCAAGAACGCGGCCATCGAGGTACCCTCGGCCTATTCCCTGGAAGACTGCTGGGCACTTGTGAACATGTCTGAGAAGACCCGCCTCCACTGCATGATCCTCGAGAACTGCTGCTATGACTTCTTCGAGCTCTCGACCCTTGAGATGGCAAAGCAGGGAGTGTTCGGGGACATCGTCCACGTTGAAGGCTCCTACAACCACAACCTCGACCCTTTCTGGCATGAGTACTGGCAGAACTGGAGGCTTGACTTCAACCAGAAGCACCGCGGAGACGTCTATCCGACCCATGGTTTCGGTCCCATCTGCCAGGTCCTCGGCATCCACCGCGGAGACAAGCTCAACACCCTCGTGGCGATGGACACCAAGGCATTCAACGGCCCCAAGCACGTCAGGGCGCAGGGCGGCCAGGATCCGGACAACTTCGCCAACGGCGATGTCACCACTACCATGATCCGCACCGAAAAGGGCCGCAGCATCCTCCTGGAGCATGATGTCATGAATCCCCGTCCCTACAGCAGGATGTACCAGGTGGTCGGAACCGACGGCTACGCCGCCAAGTATCCCGTCCAGCAGTACTGCCTCCGCAGGGAATTCCTAAACGGAGAGCCCGTTGACTACGCCAACCTCAAGGGTGAAAGGACCCTCATGGGAGATGCCCTTGCCGAGCTTCAGGCCAAATACCCCTGCCCGATCCTGACCGAGGACTTCGTCCAGCTCGCAAAAGAGGTGGGCGGCCATGGCGGAATGGACTTCATCATGGACTACAGGCTCGTTTACTGCCTGCGCAACGGACTCCCCCTCGACATGGACGTCTATGACCTGGCAGAATGGTGCTCCATCGGCGAGCTGTCCGCGATCTCCATGGAAAACGGCAACGCACCGGTCGTAGTGCCCGATTTCACCCGCGGAGCATGGAACAAGCTCAACGGATTCTCATATGCATTCGCTCCCGGCGACGGTCCGGCGGCAGCTAAATAATCCTGAAATGAGGGAACTTTATCTAAGCGATTCATTAAGCAGAAGCAAAAAACTCTTCATTCCAATCCACGAAGGCAGGGTCGGCATGTACGTCTGCGGACCGACTGTCTATGGCGACGCCCATCTTGGACACGCCCGCCCGGGAGTGACCTACGACGTCCTGCAGAAACTCCTGCGCCACCTGGGTTACAAGGTCCGCTACGTGAGGAACATCACCGACGTAGGCCATCTGGAGCATGATGCGGATGAAGGGGAAGACAAGATAGCGAAGAAGGCCAGGCTGGACCAGCTTGAGCCGATGGAGGTCGTCCAGACCTACACCTTCAGGTACCACGAGGCCATGAGGGAGCTCAATGTGGCCCCTCCCTCGATTGAGCCGAGGGCTTCCGGACACATCATAGAGCAGATCGAGACGGTCAAGAAGATACTTGACGCCGGATATGCCTATGTCAGCAACGGATCGGTCTATTTCGACGTGCGCAAGTATAACGAAGACTTCCATTACGGGGTCCTTTCGGGGCGCAACATAGACGAAACGATGGAAGGCACCAGGAACCTCGACGGGCAGAGCGATAAAAGGGCTCCGCACGATTTCGCACTCTGGAAAAAGGCTGAGCCACAGCACATAATGAGGTGGCCTTCACCCTGGGGAGAAGGTTTCCCGGGATGGCACCTGGAGTGCTCCACCATGAGCGAGAAGTACCTCGGCCGCGAATTCGACATCCACGGAGGCGGCATGGACCTTCTCTTCCCCCACCATGAATGCGAGATCGCCCAGAACGAGGCTTCGCGCGGAACCCAGGGAGTGCACTATTGGGTCCACAACAACCTGATAACCATTGAAGGCAAGAAGATGGGGAAATCCCTCGGGAATTTCATCACCCTCCCGGAGCTCTTCAGCGGGAATCACCCGAAACTCGTCAAGGCATATGCCCCGATGACGGTGCGTTTCTTCATCCTGCAGGCGCATTACCGCGGCACCCTCGATTTCTCCAATGAGGCCCTCCAGGCCGCGGAGAAGGCCCTTGACAAGATTATGGGGGCATATGAGGACCTCAAGAAACTCGCCGCACCCCTCGGGATCAAGCCCACCGTCAAAGGCACGGAAGGCAATCCGGCGGAGGCTATGGCATATGGGGAATATGTCGATGACACCGCTCCCGATACCCTTCCTGAGGGTGTCTCTCCTGAAGTGGCGGCGGTATTCAACGGCGTCTATGATGCGCTCTGCGACGACATGAACACTCCTGTCGCCCTGGCCCATTTCTTCGATGCGGTCAAGCTGACAAACGGAGCCAAAGACGGCACTGTAAAGCTCTCTGCAGCTGATTATGAAGTACTTCTGCGCCTGTGGGACGACATTGTCTTCGGAGTCCTCGGACTTCGTGGAGAGCATTCCGCTGCCGCATCCTCAGACGGGCACGTCGTCAAGGGGCTGATGGACATAGTCCTCAAGGAAAGGGCAGAGGCCAAGGCCGCGAAGGACTGGGCACGTTCGGATGCCATCCGGGATGCCCTGAAGGCTGCCGGAGTCACCGTGAAGGACACCAAGAACGGGGCCGAGTGGACCATTGACTGACCCGGAAGATGAAATTCATATCCTGGAACGTGAACGGCCTGAGGGCCTGCTTCGGCAAAGGAGACTTCGAAAAGGCTTTCGAAGCCCTCGACGCTGATTTCTTCTGCCTTCAGGAGACCAAGATGCAGTCCGGGCAGCTCGACCTGGAATTCCCCGGCTACGAGTCCTACTGGAACTTCGCCGAGAAGAAGGGTTACAGCGGGACTGCGATATACACCCGCATCAAGCCGCTATCCGTGACATATGGCATGGGAGTGGAGGAACACGACCATGAAGGCCGGGTCATATGCCTTGAGTTCGGGGATTTCTATCTCGTGTGCGCATATGTCCCGAATTCCCAGGACGGGCTCAGACGCCTGGACTACAGGATGAAATGGGAAGATGATTTCCGCGCTTACCTCAGCTCGCTCGCAACTGTCAAGCCCGTAATCATGTGCGGAGACCTGAACGTAGCCCATGAGGAGATAGACATCAAGAATCCGGACACCAACCGCCGCAATGCCGGCTTCACCGACTAAGAGCGCGGGAAGTTCTCCGAACTCCTCTCGGCGGGTTTCACCGACTCCTGGCGCAAACTCAATCCCGATGTAGTGAAATACTCCTGGTGGTCCTACCGCTTCCACGCCCGCGAGAAGAACGTCGGCTGGCGCCTGGACTATTTCGTGGTCTCTGATGCCCTTTGGCCCCGGGTCACCGGAGCGGAAATCCACAATGAGATCTTCGGCTCGGACCACTGCCCCGTAGAACTGGATATCGACTGACATCATAACACATATGAAACTTCATCTCAACATCGCCATCGCCGTGGCGGCTGTCATTTTCGTAATGACAGCTGCCTCCTGCAGCAAGAAGGAAGTAGGATTCGTCCATCCCGGAATAGACATGACCCTTTCCGACCTGGAATACGTCAGGGACCAGATAAAGGCCGGGGATGACACGCTCAACCGCTATTTCAATCTCCTGAAAGAAAGCACTCCGTCGGATTTCGTGCCCAAACCGCAATCCAGGGTGATCCGAGGACCGTACAACAAGCCTGACATAGGAGGCACCGCGCTGTTCCAAAGCG
>CADCQP010000183.1 GCA_902803535.1 uncultured Bacteroidia bacterium
ACCCCTGCACGCCTGATCGCCATCTCAAGGGAACGGCGCGGGCCGTCCACGTTGGGACTTGAGATGTGGTCTCCGTTACCGGAGAAGCCGTACCCGAGCACCTCGGCATATATCTTCGCTCCCCTGCGCTTTGCGGAAGAAAGGCTCTCGAGGATTACCGTAGCGGCGCCGCCGCCCGGGACGAGGCCGTCCCTGTCCCTGTCGAAAGGCCGGCTGGCCTTGTGGGGTTCATTTTCCCTGGTGGAAAAAGCCGAGATCCCGTCAAAGGATCCGACAGCGAAAGGATTGATCTCCTGGGCACCGCCGCAGACCACCATCTCCTGGAGTCCGTTCTGGATCAGGAGGGCGCCAAGGCCTATCGCATGGGATCCGCTGGCACATGCCCCGGACACAGTGAGATTGATTCCCTTGAGTTTGAAGATGCAGTCCAGATTCATCGTGACCGTAGAATTCATGGACTGGAAAATAGCTCCGGAACCGCAGAGGGTGGTGTCTTTTTTCTCCCTCATAGTATCTACGGCCTTTACGACCGGCACAGCCGAGGAGTCATTCCCGTAAAGCAGTCCGACTTCATTGGCCGAGATGTAATCCTCATCGACTCCCGCGTCGCGAAGGGCATCCCTTGTCGCGCAATAGGCATATTTTGCCTGCTGCGGCATATAGACCCGCTGCGACCTGGAGAGCTCTCCCTTGAGGTCCGGCTCCTCGACAAACCCCGTCAGCGCGGAACGGAAACCCATTTCCTTGCGCACCGGATCGAAGATGATGCCGGATTTTCCATTATAAAGGGAGTCCCGGACCTCCTCGAGGGTTTTCCCGAGGCAGGACCATATCCCCATTCCAGTTATGACGACTCTTTCCATTATCTTGATTATCAAATTTGCGAAAAGACCGAATGCACCTTGCGACGGAGTTCCTTCAGGGGTGCGATCCGCCCGGCCTTTTCAGCCCTATAGTAATTGACAGCTGATATGGTGCCCTGGAGGAACTTCCAATAATACCACTCGAAGCAGCATATGAAAGGCAGCAGGGCGGTGTATATAAGTGCTGACAGCAGATTCTTGTTGATCCATGTGGAAATCAGCGTTATGATCCCGCATATGGGGAGGATGAAAAGGACGTTGAGCCCCACGAGGAATGATGCCCGGAGCATCTTGTCCCCTACCTTCCTGGAAAAGTACTCAGGGATGATCCAGCACAGCAGGGACGGCCAGGCGGCCAGGAAGGCGGCCGGAAGGAAGGCCAGGAGGCAGAGGCACCTGAAAATGATTGACACTATCGATGGGTCCTTGTCGAAATCCTTGTCGCGGATCTCCAGTTCCTCCATGCCGTCAAGCAAGGTGACAACATCATCATACGGAAGTCCGGCGGCCTCCAGTCTCCCGACGAAATCCTTGTCGGACTGGAGTTTCTGCTCAAGGTTGTCAGGATTCAGTCCCGCCTTGACGGCAGCGCTGCGACCCGGGGCGGATTCCCTGAGGTAGTCTATCGCCCTGTAATCCGCGACATCCTCCACATTGAGCATCATATTCGAGATCTGCTCCCGGACCAGGGCATTGACTTCCCTCTGCGCCGTCCTGGGCTTTTCCTTGTAAAGGTCATAGAACGGCTTCAGGTGGATCGGGGTCCCGTAACGGGTATAGCCTTCGCTGCGGAGCGCAAAATACTCCGAATAATGGTTGCAGGCCGGAAGGATGACTATGTCAGTCTCGAAATTCCCGAGCTCTGCTGCCTGGAAAGCCATCCTGGTGTAACCATATGAGAACTTTCCGAGCCAGTGCTTGTCCTGATGCCCGGCTTCCGGATAGATCACGACCGTACGGCCGTCCAGGAGGTTCTGTTCCGAAACTCGGAAGGTCTCGTCATTGTTGGCAAGCCCCTCAGCACCCTCGAAAGCGAGCCTGAACGCAGGTAGAAGGCCTATCCAATACAGGAACTTAGTCGCGAGGGGATGGATTTTGAACACATCGGCCCTGGCAATGAAATGCACCTTCCTGTCATTGATGGAAAGCAGGATGCCCAGCGCGTCCATCAGGGAGTTCTGGTGATCGGATACAATGAGCATCGGTGTACCCTCGGGAGGTACGTTTCCCGCATCGGCCACATAGACTTTCTTATAATATATCTTATTGACCAAGAACCTTATATACTCTTTCAGAATAAGGTACGGGCGTGTGATTTTCTCTTCTACCATAAAAACAAAATGAGCTATAAATTTACGCATATTTTTTCGAAAACCTCACATATTATCCATTAGAGACATATTTTGCTACTTTTTAATAAAAGAAAAAGCCGTTATGACAGATTTGGAATTGTTACTAAATTGCATAACTTTGTAAGGATATTTGACCACATGAACAAATCACTTATAAAATGAAAAAAATCCTTGCTATCCTCGCCGCCGTCATGGTTCTGTCGGCCGCGGGAAGAACCGTCTCAGCCCAGACTGCTCACAGGGGCTCCGATGACATGAAGATCGGCGTTGCCGGTTACACCTATCGCAACTTCGATCTCGACCAGACTCTCCGCTATCTCAAGAGCATGGACGTGAAGTACCTCTCCGTCAAGGACTGGTGGCTTCCCCTGAACTCCACCAAGGAGCAGATGGATGCATTCAAGGCCAAATGCGCCGAGTATGGCGTAGAGGGCTACATCCTCGGTCCTATCTACATGAGGACGAAGGAGCAGGTTGACAACACCTTTGACTATGCAGCCCGCTACGGGGCCAAGATGTTCATCGGCGTTCCCAATTATGAACTCCTGGACTATGTCATCGAGAAGGTTGCCAAGACCGGCATCAAGGTGGCTATCCACACCCACGGACCCGACGGGGCAGCTTTCCCTGACATCCGCACCATTGTCGAAAAGGTCAAGGACCCCTCACTTGGAGTAGGCTGCTGCATGGACCTCGGACACTCCTTCCGCATGGGATGGGATGTCGCCAAGGACATCAAGAAATACAGGCAGTGGATCTATGACGTCCACATCAAGGATGAGACCGATGCATCCAAGGCAGGCCAGACCTGGGAAATGGGCCGCGGCAAGATGGACCTGATCTCCATCGTCAAGGCTTTCCGCAAGATCGGCTACAAGGGAGTCCTCTCCGTAGAGTTCGAGAAGAACGGCAAAGACCCCCACGGCGGAGTAGCAGAATCCATCGGTTACCTCAGGGGTATCCTCGACGCTACAAAGTAAGCATATGGACAGAAGGTCTTTCATAGGCAGCATAGCGGCACTTGGTCTTCAGGGGGCACTCCTGAAGACCTCGTCCGCAAAGACCCTCCTGGAGGATGCCGCAGCCGGCGACAAATGGAGGAACAAGAAGAAAAGGGACAGGTTCGACGAGGACCTGATAGTCTTCATTACCGACCTCCACACCAATCCGGACGGTTATCAGCCTGACAGGCTGCGCCGCGTGGTGGCCGACATCCTGAAGATGGCTCCGCTTCCCAAGAACGTTATCGCCCTCGGAGACCTGGCCTACCTGACCGGGAAGCCGTCTGAATATGCCCTGCTCAAGGAAATCATCACCCCGATAGAGGATGCAGGCATCCACCTGACCATGGCGATGGGAAACCACGACAGGAGGGAGAATTTCGCAGCGGCATTTCCCAAGCTGGCTGCAGAGTCCAAGCTTTCCGACCGTATGGTTTTCATAGTCGAAACGCCAAAGGCGGATGTCATCGTGCTCGACTCGCTCCAGCAAGGTGATGACGACACTACCTGGATCACTCCGGGCGCACTGGACGAAGCCCAGCTCAAATGGCTGGAAAAAACCCTTGCAGGCTACAAGAAGCCGGTGTTCGTCTCTTCACACCACCCGATCGCGGAGCTCAAGATCCAGGGACTCCTGGCAGACGCTCCGACATGCAGCGGCTACATCTACGGCCACAACCATGTCTGGGACCCGGGGTGGGCAAAGAAGAATTACTCAAGCTACAACGTAGTACGCACTCTCTGCCTTCCCTCCACCGGGCACTGGGGAGACATCGGCTATGCCGAATTCCACCTTGGTGAAGAAACAGCCAGGTGCGAGCTTCACCAGTACGAATTCTTCTTCCCGAAACCGCTGCAGCCAGGAATGCAGAAGCCGCAGCAATGGACATTCATGGAAGAAGAGCACAAGGGAGCTGCATGCTCATTCAGCTACAAGAAAATCTGAGACAGGGGTTTCCCCGCTAGACATAGCGGGACAGCCAGTTGAAGATAAGGACAATACGCCTGGAAAGCACAGGATAATCCAGGGAACCGGCATCATCCGAAACTTTGTTGTTAAGCATAGTAATGCCGGAAGTAAGAAGTACAGAGGGTATTCCGCGTTCAAGGAATGCCCTCTGGTCGTTTATGCGCTCATAGAACACCTTGGTGAAATCACGGCTGCCGTAGTAATCATATGCCACGTCCATCCCCGCCCTGGAATTGCAGGCGTTCATGGCTGAGGAAAGATGGCCGTAGCGGCCGCAGAGCATCAGCATATAATCCTTCCTCCCCGATTTCAGGGGCGACAGGGTGCTCCCTATCTGGTCGATGTTCACCATCATGAAGATGTCTCCGCGCCCGAGGGACCTTCCGGTGCGGGGATCCTTCAGCTCTCCCCTGTCCAGCATCTGTGCCATTGCATTGGAGCCACCCATGCTCAGTTCCTTGGCGTCGAAAGCCACGAATATGATACTCCTTCCGTAATCCTTGCCAAGTGATACCATGGTGCGGAACATCCTTACAAGCATGGTGACCGACACTACTCCGGAAGCATTGCTGTCCGCCCCGGGATAGATTTTTCCGCCTACCGAGCCGATGTTGTCATAGTGGGCCCCTACGATGACGTAGCCTTTTCCCCCGGAATGGGAACCGGCTGCGGGAAGGAGGCCGATCACATTGTGCCCTACCCTGCCTCCGGACGCCCGGAAAGACTTCACATAACTGTCACCGAACGGCACGAGCCCCCAGGTCCTGAACTGGCGTTCAATCCAGAAAGCAGCCTCGACCGCCCCGCGCGTACCGGTTCCGCGGCCGTGCCAGAGGGTGTCAGAAAGGAACTCCACCCCGCTGCGAAGCCTCTCGGGAGTGGCGACCGATTCGGCATTGCGGGTGCTCGGGACGAATTTCCTCCCGGGAGCCTGGGCATATGCATATTGACAGAACGCCGCTATGGCGGCGGCGATGCATATGATATGTCGAATACCGGCTTTCATCCTTTTCAGACTGCGAAGTTACGAAAAATTAATGCCTGTTTAAACGATGAGGCATGATAAATGATTATATTTGTAAGATATGAAAAAGTTCCTCATATGCCTGATACTGCTCGCAGCCTCCCTGGCCGCGCACGCCCAGTATGACAAGGACGTATTCTACTACCGCGGGCGGAACGCCCTCGCGGACGGGAAATACTCCAAGGCCATTGAGAACTTCAACATCCTGGCTCGCCTTGACACCACCGACTACTGGACATTCTTTTTCAGGGGCATAGCCAAATACAACCTCGGAGACATCCGCGGGGCGCATACTGATTTCGAAAGGTCCGTGCGCATCAACCCGGTGTTCACCAACGGCTTCCACTACAGGGCGATCACCCTGAGCCGGGAAGGGAAATACGACGAGGCCCTCGCCGACCTGGAGAAAGCCATAATGCTCAGGCCAGAGTACATGGGCCTGTACTTCAGCCGCGGCGTGACCTATTTCCTGGCCCAGCGTTTCGAGAACGCCATAGAAGACTTCGACCATTACATCCGCAAAGAGCCGAAAGACCCTTCGGCTTACCTGAACCGCGGGGCATCATGGCTTTTCCTGGGCGACACCACCAAGGCCCTGACCGACTACAACAAGGCCATAAAGATGGACCGCTTCGAGCCTGAGGGCTATATCCGCAGGGGAAGGCTCTATGCCGCAAAAAAGCAGTACGGGGATGCGATAGCGGACATGAACCAGGCCATAAGCCTGGACACAACCAACACGTTCGCCTATTTCAACCGCGCCCTGATGTACTATGACATGCATGATTACAATGCCGCCATGAGGGACCTCAACAGGGTGCTGGAAGACGAACCGGGCAATGCCCTGACGCTTTACAACAGAAGCCTGATCAGCGCCCAGGTCGGAGACTTCGACTCTGCGCTCCAGGACATGGACAGGGTCCTGAACATCAACCCGGGGAACGTCCTCGCATGGTTCAACAGGGCCACGTTCTTCACCCAGATGGGACGGTGGATGGATGCATATGAGGATTACACCAAGGCCATAGAACTTTATCCGGACTTCGCGAAAGCCTACATGAACAGGTCATATGTAGAGAACATGATGGGGCACAGACAGGCCTCGAAGGCGGATTACGAGACGGCACAGCAGAAAGTCAGGGAGTACAGGGCGAAGAATTCCACCGATGAGGGTTCCTTCGCCGACACCACCAAGAAGTATAGCGCCCTGCTGTCGCTCGACGCCGATTTCGCCAAGAAGGATTTCGACAACGAGCTCCTGCAGCACAGGGACATAGACATACGCCTGAAGCCCCTCTACAAGATGGTCCTCGCCAAGGAAAGGCCTACGGCAGGCAGCTATGCTATAAGCCGCCGCTACGAGAACGCCCTGGTGGACAGGATTTCGGCGACCTCCCCGATCCCGGTCATAATCACCAACAAGGATTCCCTCTCAGCCGGCCAGTCCGAAGGGATGGAAGCCCTGCTTTCCGGTACCGGGATAGCCATGAGGCAGGCCTGGAAGGACTTCCTCAGAGGCATGTACGAGGTCTCAGGGAAGCAGTACAGCACAGCCCTTTCCTATTACGACAAAGCCATAGAAGGAGATGCTTCCGGAACATATGACCCGTACTACAGGGCATTCTACCTGATGAACCGCGCCGCGCTCAGGGCTGACATGATTGACTTCATATCCTCCATCGAAAGTACGGTGCAGACCCTTTCCATGGATGCGCAGGGGACTTCGAGGGCAAGGGTGAGCGACGACGTCAACCGCACATATGATTACTCGGAGGCCATAGCCGACCTCGAAGAGGCGGCGAAGATCCTTCCCGACCTGCCGTACATATGGTTCGACCTCGGGAACATCTACATCCTCTCATCCCAGCTGGTCAACTCCATCTCGAGCTATGACAAGGCCATCTCCCTCTACCCGTACATGGGGGATGCCTATTTCAACCGCGGCCTGGTTCTGATCTACCTCAAGGACAAGGAGAAGGGATGCATCGACCTGTCAAGGGCAGGAGAAATGGGCGTAAGGGATGCGTACAGCGTAATCTCGAAATACTGCGAGAAGGAGGAAAACAGGTGACGGGGCAGCTGCGTTTCATCAGCATATCCAGCGGAAGTGCAGGCAACTG
>CADCQP010000184.1 GCA_902803535.1 uncultured Bacteroidia bacterium
CCGTTTTTCTCCCAGAACGAATCATCCCAGCTGCGGCCGAGGTACATCACCCAGCCGTTGAGGGGGTTTCGGAGTACGGTTTCAGTATCGGGTTCGTATCCTATCTTGCTTCCGGAACATGCAGCGCCAGACATCAGGGCTGCGGCACATAACAGAATGGCTGCGAGATGTTTCATATGCTTTCAGGTCTATTGTGCGTGAATATACGTAAATTTTTGAGTATCTTCGTATTTGAATCAGAAAATCCGTTATATGCCACGCTTTCTCCTGAGGGCAATCATATGGCCCATATGTGTTTTTATGGCAGTCACGCTGTCCGGCTCCTGCAATTGCAACCGGGGGGCCGGTTCCGTGGAAGGGGACGGCAAGTCGCAGCTTCAGATCGCCGATCCGTTCATACTCAATTATCAGGGCAGGTACTATGCATATGGGACCGGAGAGGATGGTTTCCGCGTATATGTTTCAGAGGACCTTGTTGACTGGACCGCGAAAGGCATAGCCCTGGACCTGGATAAGTGCTGGGGAAGCAAATGGTTCTGGGCTCCCGAGGTGTATTACATCGAGTCCAGGAAACTATTCTATATGTTCTATTCAGCGGAAGAACACATATGTGTAGCTACTTCCTCGAGCCCTGAAGGTCCTTTCGTGCAGGACGAGGTGAAACCGATCCGCGAAGAGAAGGGAATCGACGCCTCACTTTTCATCGACGGGGACGGGAAGGCATATCTCTATTTCGTCCGGTTCACTGACGGAAACGTCATATGGGCCGCTGAGATGGACGGCGACCTTAAGTCCCTGAAAGAAGAAACCTTGACAGAGTGCATCAGCGCCGTGGAACCATGGGAGACAATCATGGGAAAAGTCACCGAAGGGCCGTCTGTGTTCAGGCATGACGGCAGGTACTATCTCATGTATTCAGCCAACGATTACCGCAGCCAGGACTATGGCGTCGGCTACGCGACAGCACCTTCTCCCCTCGGTCCCTGGACCAAATATGAGGGGAATCCTATATTCAGGAGGGGATTCCCGAATGCCGGCAGACTGGTCGGGATTGGTCACGGCGCTCCCCTGAAGACCACAGACGGCAAGCACATGTACGTTTTCCACGCACACGACTGTGACACGCTGATTCATCCGAGACGGACATATGTCAACTCGGAGTTGAAAATCGCGCCGGACGGCACGTTGAGCATGCCGGGAAAGGTGATTGTCCCTCAGCTTCAGGACTGAAATCTTATTTGAATATCTTCTGTGCGAAAACGGTGAGGTAGATGGGTGCGCTCTTATAAGTTGAAGTGCCTCTTGTCGGAGTATTCCATGTTCACGCACAGGTCCATCTCCAGCCGGTCGAGGTTATAGACTGCAGACCATTGTGTCGGGGCGCCTCCCCTGTGACCGCCCTGGCGTACAAGTGACAGGAGGTTCATTGCGTCGATGGCTGAGAGTGTGTCACGCGAATGGGTCAGGGCCGCCTGCATCGTCCTGTAGCGCGGGCAGGAAGCCGGGCCGGCACCGACTCCCGGAGTGAGGTGGTCATTGGCAACTATGCCCTTGTCCAAAACCTTCATCTCATTACCGATGTATTCTACGACGACCGCCTTGCCCGAGGCGTCGGCGATGAGGAAATGAAAATCGCTCTTCTCCTTGACCGAACGCATATTGCATCCTTCCAGCAGGGCGATGGCCTCATCGACGGACGCGGCTTTGTCCAGGACCATCCTGATAGCGACCGAAGTCCCGACTGTCGGCTTGGACGGGGCCTTCTGGAAAGTGTAATACCCGTTGAGTTCCATGACGCTGATTGCCACCCCTTTCTCATTCATCCCGTCAAGGGTGGCATATGGCATGAATGCCGCCATAGGGGAGGCGGCCTCGAGTCCTCCGGGTTTGATACCCAGCCAGCCGGCGTCAGCGATGCCCAGGGACCGGTAGCCGTTCTCCGGAGCTGTCCTGATGACAACTGCAACCGGGTCGTGCCTGTAATCGTAATTCCTGCAGAACATCGCATCGCCTTCCGGGGTGAAAGCCCTGAACGAAGCGCATCCGCTGCCGGCGTCAATATCCTTTGGCGCCGGCATGCCTCCATTCAGGACTACGCTCAGGAATCCTATCAGGGAATCTACAGGGACGATCCCGCTGGAAATGACATCGTCCAGTTTGTAATCTTCCTTGTAATCGAGGATATACAGATGGCCTGCCTCGTCCAGGCGGGTCAAGGTGGATTTACCGGTACCCAAGTGCGAAGCCACACATGGCAAGGCACAGGCCAGGAAGGAAGACAGCAGGAAGTACAGGATCCGTTTCATGTTATTTCGCGATAATTATGTTCGGGACCCTGCGCTCGCCCTTATGGTCGAAGACGTGGTTGTCATAAGGATGGTTGAGCACTCCCGCTTTTTCGCTCCACAGGGTTGAGGAACCGCCCCCGTCCAGGTTGATGGCCTCGTCGCAGCCCAGGAAACGGGCGATGGCGGCGCATTCCGGAATGGTCGCTCCGTCAGCCTGTCCCGGGAAACGGCCGTCGATGACGACGAGGAAGACTTTCTCAGTTTTCCCCCGGCCGTTTTTGGAAATGCCTATGATAGAGCGCGGATGCCTTTTGTCATAGAACCCTGGGGCATGGTTGTCAGGGTATTTGACTACGGCTTCGTCTTCGATGAGTACATGACCTGAGGCAAGTGCATATTTCCATCCTCTGGTCATATGCCCGTAAGTCTCGGGGTCGGTGCATGTGGTGATGTCAAGGTTGTGTCCCCTCATCATTACTACGCCGTTCGTCCTGGCGCTGAGTTTCCCGCCCGGAGCTCCCCAGACTGTCTTCCCGATCCTGGTGTAGGTGGTCGGAGTGAGTTCCTTCATGTTGAAGTAGCTCCCGTTTATGGCGAATGACGCATCGGCGGCTCCCGCAAGGTCGGAGGTGATTCCGGAGCGGCTGGCATGTCCCTTCTTAATGATGATCTCCTCATCTGAAATCCCTTCTCCCTCAATTAATTGTGTTTTGAATTTCCGGGCAGGATAGCTTATTATGCTGATCGATTGCGTGCTGGAGAACATTTGTATGGAGGCGGTTCTCGCCTCGGCCCCGTTCCCGAGGTCGGTAACGATCCATCCGGCATTTGCAAAAGCCAGCGAATCAGCCTTTTCCTGTGCTCCGAGAGTGATGCCGGCCAGTAATGCCAGCGCAATGAATGACAGTCTCATCATAACTATTCCATGTGTTGTGTCAAAGATATGATTTTTTTATCTTTGTAAAGATACTGTTTGTTTTTCTTTGCCGGTGCAATCATGACCAAGCTTTCCAGGTCGGTGATATCCCTGGTCCCATTCATTGTGCTGGTGGGACTCCTTGCTGTGGACATAAGCGTTTTCGGCAGCGATTCCATCCTGGGGGCCAGCCGGGTCTCCCTGCTTTTCTCGGCAGGGGTCTGCGTGCTGCTCGGGTCATGGCTGCTCAAGACTCCATGGAAGGCTTTCGAACGTGCCATCGCGGAGAACATAGCCGACGTAGCACCTGCCCTAGTGATCCTCTTCCTGATCGGGACGATCTCCGGGACATGGACAGTCAGCGGCATAGTGCCGTCATTCATATGCTATGGGGTCAAGATCATCCATCCTAAGGTCTTCCTCCTTTCGGCTTGTGTCATATGCGCCCTCGTCTCAGTCATGACAGGCAGCTCCTGGACGACCATCGCAACCATCGGGGTGGCCCTGCTGGGAATCGGCAAGGCGGAGGGCTTCAATGACGGAATCATCGCAGGAGCAATCATTTCCGGGGCCTATTTCGGAGACAAGATCTCTCCTTTGTCCGACACTACGGTAATGGCATCGTCGATCAACAAGGTGCCCCTGTTCGAACATATCCGGTACATGATGGGGACGACAGTCCCGTCCATGGGCATAGCCCTGGTGCTGTTCACCGTCATCGGTTTCTTCCATGGCGGGAATGACACCTCCCAGGTCACGCTTTACACGGATCTGCTGTCCGCCAGGTTCCACATCACTCCTTGGCTGATGGTCGTCCCTGTCCTTACCGGGGTCATGATATGGCGTAGGTGGCCGGCCATTGCCGTCCTGGGCCTTTCCTCCCTCCTTGCCGCAGTGGCTGCCCTGGTCTTCCAGAGGCCGGTGGTGTACGGGATAGGGGAGGCTGTCACCGGCGGACCGTCCGTCAAGGTCCTGTTCGTCGGAATCGTTGAGACAGTTTACAACACGATAAACATAAGCACCGGCAATCCGGAGGTTGACCAGCTCGTGACCTCGAAGGGGATGCTGGGGATGCTGAACACGGTCTACCTGATCATATGCGCTATGTGCTTCGGCGGGTGCATGAAGGCGAGTGGGATGATAGCGGAGATAGCTTCGATGCTCCGCCGGCTTACCCGGAGGCGTACCGGCCTGGTGGCTTCGACTGTCACTACCGGAGTGTTCATGGACGGCCTGGTCTGCGACCAGTACCTGTCGATCATCCTTACCAGTGGGATCTACGGCAAGATATTCCAGGATGAGGGCTATGAGGGAAAACTCCTCAGCCGTTCCGTAGAAGACTCTGCTACAGTTACTTCTCCTCTCTTCCCTTGGAGCAGTTGCGGCATGACCCAGGCCACGATACTCTCCGTTCCGACATTGACATATGCCCCGTTCTGTTTCTTCAATATCCTCAGTCCGCTGATGAGCATATTCATCGCCGCGACCGGTTACAGGATCGTGCGGCACAAGGTGGCACAAAATAATAACCAAACCATATCATGAGACGTAAAGGATTAATAGTTGCATTTGCCTTCGCGGCCGCTGCCTCGGTTCCGGGCTTCGACTCGTCGGCCCAGACGGTTTCAGTGAAAGACACCCTGATGGTGACATATCCGTTTTCGGACCCGAATCCCATCCCGAAAGCCACCAAGATATATCCCTATTTCCGTTACGACGGTTTCACTTCCACCGCTGAAAAGAAAGAGTGGAAAACCGTGATACTTGAGAATGACAAGCTCCGTGTCAGGATAATGCCCCAGATCGGAGGCAAGGTCTGGTCGGTGTACGACAAGGTAAACGGCAAGGAAATATTCTACGACAACGATGTCGTGAAATTCAGGGACATAGCCATGCGCGGCCCCTGGACCAGCGGAGGCATAGAATTCAACTTCGGAATCATCGGCCACACCCCGTCAACCTCATTCCCCGTGGATTACAGGACTGTCAGGAAAGAAGACGGTACGGTGAGCTGTTACATCGGGTCGATAGACCTGCTGACCCGCACCCACTGGACAGTGGAGATCAGCCTCCCCGCAGACAAGGCGGTCATGACCACCAGGGTCATATGGCACAACGGGAGCGGTCTGTACCAGCCTTATTACACCTGGTTCAACTCCGGAGTGAAGGCTGAAGACAACATGCATCTGATATATCCTGGAGCCTATAGCGTGGCACATGGGGGCAGGATCGACCCCTGGCCCGTGGATGAAAAGGGCCGCGACCTCCGCATATACGGGAACCAGAAATTCGGCCCGTCGAAGTCCATGCACGTGGCGGGCTCAGGCAAGGGATTCTTCTCTGTCTGGTGGCCGGATGACGAAGAGGGTGTGATGCACCTGGCCGACAGGGACCAGAAACTCGGAAGGAAGTATTTTACCTGGGCACTGTCCGACCAGGGCGACATATGGAGGGAACTGCTTACGGACGGGCGTCCGCAGTATGTGGAGCTCCAGAGCGGCCGCCTTTTCAACCAGAACGATTTCTCAAGCCACAGGACCCCCTACAAGCAGTTCCTGTTCCAGCCGTTCGGCACTGACGAGTGGACGGAGTACTGGTTTCCCTATGCCAAGACCGGTGGCGCAGACTGCGTTACTGAATACGCTGTGGTGAATCCGGTGAAGGAGCAGGGTGGACTTACTCTGAATGTCTATCCGGTGAAGAGTCTGTCCGGGAAGATGGAAGTGTTTGACAAAGAGGGGAAAACGCTCTATTCCAAGGATGTCTCCCTGAAGATGTCGGAGCCCGGGAAATTCAATGTACCCTCTTCTGCCTGCAGGCTCTGCGTTGACGGGGTGGAACTGTGGAGTGACGATCCCAAGACTCTTTCCCGCCCCGACACTGCTCCTGGGGATTACGACTGGGATAAGGCTCCTGCACAGTACCTCCTTGCGAAGTACTGCCTGGGGCAGCGTCTCTACGAAGAAGCGGAGTCCCATGCCGAAAATGCCGTAAAGGCTGACGGGCAGTTTGTTCCGGCAATCGGGATGAAGGCGTTCCTCCAGTTCCGCAAGGGGCTCTTCAAAGAGGCTTGGGACACAGCCCGCGAGGCGTTGTCGATTGATACATATGACCCCTCCTCGAACTATGTATATGGTCTCGCCTCCGAGGCGCTCGGGAAGATGAATGATGCCGTTGACGGTTTCGAGCTTGCGGCGATCCCCTCCGACCTCAGGAGCGCAGCCCTCACGCAACTTGCCAGGCTCCATTTCCGCCAGGGTCGGTACGTCAAGGCATGCGAGTATGCCGACAGGAGCCTCTCCGGCAATTCCTCCAACCTTTCCGCACTGGAAATCAAGGCCCTCTGCGCAGCGCGCCTTGGAAAGAGTTGTGATGATGTCCTGGATGAGATTTCCAGGATTGACCCTCTCTGCCATTTCCCTGATTTCATGCGTTATCTTGATGGAAAGATCTCTTCCGACGCCCTTGGCGCCACATTCAATGAAGAGATGAGGTGGCAGGAGTATCTTGAGACTGCAATCTGGCTCCACAGCCTCGGACTGGATGACGATGCTGCCCGGCTGCTTGACGCTTGCCCCGAAAGCAATGTGCTCATGGGACTGTGGAGGGCATGGCTGAAGAAAGACGCCTCCGCCATCAAGTCAGCTGAAACGGCTTCCCTGGACTACTGCTTCCCATTCAGGACAGAGAGCCTGGAGCCCCTCAAATGGGCATGCGGGAATGGCGGCGGCTGGAAGAGCCTCTGGATGCAGGGCCTCCTGCTGGATTTCCTTGGGAGGACGCCTGAGGCCGTAAGCCTGGTGAAGGATATCAGCGATGCCGATTACGCCCCGTTCTACGCCTGGAGAGGCGGCATCTCGCAGGATCCTTCCGAAGATTTGAAGAAGGCCGCCAGCCTCGACCCGAAGCAGTGGAGGTACTGCAACCTCCTGACGGAGTACTATCTATCCAAGTGCAGGTACGGTGATGCCCTCGCGACGGTGGAACCGTTCTACAATTCCATGGCGGCGAATCCCCACATCACCGATGCATATGTCCGTTGCCTGCGCGGCCTGGGCAACTACAAGAAGGCTGACCAGGTCCTCCGTGGAATAGAGATCCTGCCCTTCGAGGGCCAGACCAACACCCACAACCTTTACCGTGACGTCAAGCTGCACCTGGCTGCCGAAGCCCTCGACAAGGGGAATGCATCCACAGCCCTCAAGCGTATTGCCGAGTCCCGCGAATGGCCTCATAACCTGGGCTCCGGCAAACCGTATGATGACCTTATCGACTACAGTCTCCAGGACTGGATGACAGCTGTCGCATATGCGCGCAAGGGCGACCGCGCCAGGGCAGGACAGATCCTCTCAGGCATCAAGGACCAGAAGAACGACTGGAAGGGGGCATATGAAAAGGCAGCCTCCGGAAAGGAGACTGTCTCTTCATTGATCGAGGCCCTTGAACCGGGCCTGAAAGTCAAGCGCTGAACCTTAGCGGATCTCGAATTCGAAGGGCATCGTGGCGAACATGGTGCCCTTTTCCGTTGATGCGTAATTCTTCTTCCAGTTCAGGAATGCCCTTCCGGCGCTCTCAAGCGGAGTTCCGGCGAAGACATTGTAATCTTTCTTGCCCTGTCCGAGCTGGGACATCAGGGCGTCCATGAAGGACGGCTCTGCGGGATATTCCTTGATCTGCCAGGTGCTGAGGTCGGGATCGGAAGAAGAGCTGGCGCTCATCGCAGCGTAGCGGAGGGCGTCCTGGAGGGTGCCGAGTTCGTCCACGAGACCGATCTTGAGGGCATCGGAACCGGTCCATACACGGCCCTGGGCGATGGAATCCACGAAGTCGGGTTCGAGGGAACGTCCTTCGGAAACAGTCTGGACAAAGGCATCATAGATGCGCTCCACTGAACCCTGCATGTAGTCCTTCTCGGCGTCCGAAAGGGGACGGAGTCCGGAATACATGTCTGAGTGGTTGTGGCTGGTAATGAACTGGACGTTAACGTGGGCAATGTCCTTTGCGGTCTTGCTCAGGTCGGGAATCATGCTGAAGACTCCGATGGAACCAGTAAGGGTGGTCTGGTCGGAGTAGATCTTGTCGCAGCTGTTGGAAATCCAGTAACCTCCGGATGCTGCGTAGCCGCCGTAGGATGCGATGACCGGCTTGACCTTGCGCAGCTCATCGACCTCGCGTTTGATCTTGTCGGATGCAAGCACGCTTCCGCCTGGGGAATTGACGCGGAGCACGACGGCCTTGACGGTGGAATCGGCCCTGATGTCGGAGAGCATCTTAGCATATGTCTCTCCGCATATGTTCTGACGGTCAGATGCTTCCACGATGTTGCCCTCGGCATATACGATGGCGATCTTCTGTTTTGCGCGGAAGTTGTCGACGCATTTCGCGGTGACGTAGTCGGGGAATTCAATCATCGAGACCTTGGAGTAGTCCTTGGCCATCGCCAGCTCGGCGATCTTGGCCTTCATCTCTTCCTGGGTGAAGGTGCCGTCGATCAGGGACAATTCCTGGAATGACTCCGGGGTGCTGAGCTTCATGTTGTTGATGGCGTCGTCGAGGGCCTCTGCGCTGACCTCGCGGCTGGCCGTGATCTTGTCGGATATGCTCTTCCAGATGGATGTGATCATGGCCTTGTTCTGCTCGATGTTCTCGGGGCTGGCCTCGCTGCGGATGTACATTTCACCAGCGGATTTGTATTTTCCGTGCCTGATGAGCTGCACGTTGACACCGAGTTTGTCAAGGATGTCCTTGAGGAAGATGAGCTGGCCGCCTACCCCATGGAACATGGACTCTGCGCCGTGCCCGGACAGCATGTAGACCTTGTCGGCAGCCGATGCCATATAGTAGGATCCGGTGGTAGGCATCTCGGTGTAGGAGACTACCGCCTTTCCGCTCTTGCGGAAAGCGTCAAGGGCTTCGCGGAACTCCTCAAGCAGTGCAAAACTGCCTTCTGCGCCGTCAGACTTGAGGAATACGAATTTTACCCCTGGGTCTTCGGCTGCCTTGCCAAGGGCGTCAACGGCCTGCCTGATCCCGACCCTGGGAAGCATCGAGCCGCTCTGGAGGGGAGAGAAGTTGAAATTCATGGTAGTGGAGCGCTCTGCCAGCGCGAAGGCTGACATGTCGATGCGCAGGACACCTTCGCGGGGAAGCGAAGGGGCCGACTTCTTCCCGGAGCCGGCCATGGAACCGAAAATGGCTGAGAAAATCAGGAGTTTGAGGATGCTCATTATCAGCAGTCCGCATATGACTGCGAGCACTATCTTCCAGAATTTTTTCATATTCAATAAGTGATTAGATTGTTTTCCTGAATTGGCAAATTTACGATATTTCCAGCGGATAATTGTTAAATTTGCAGGAATTAATGATAATATCGCACTGTAAATGGCACAAAGACCTTCAATACCAAAGGGCACGCGTGATTTCGGCCAGGAAGAGATGGCCAGGCGCAATTATATATTCGACACCCTCAAGTCAGTGTTCAGGACATATGGCTACAGCCAGATCGAGACACCTGCCATGGAGAACCTCTCGACCCTGCTTGGGAAGTACGGGGATGAGGGTGACAAGCTGCTTTTCCGGATCCTGGATTCAGGGGATCCTTTCTCAGGGGTTGACATTCAGTCTTTCCGCAACGAAGACGGCAGCTATCGTGCCGCCGCGCTGTCCAAGGAATTGTGCGGCAAGGGCCTGCGCTACGACCTGACGGTGCCTTTCGCCCGTTTCGTGGTCCAGCACAGGGATGAGATCGCATTCCCTTTCAAGCGTTTCCAGATCCAGAATGTCTGGCGTGCCGACAGGCCCCAGAAAGGCCGCTACCGCGAATTCAGCCAGTGCGACGTGGATGTGGTGGGCTCCGATTCCCTTCTCAATGAGATGGAACTCCTGCAGATAGTGGACAGGGTCTTCTCTCTGCTGGACATCCGGGTCCTGGTCAAGGTGAACAACCGCAAGGTCCTCACCGGCCTCGCCGAGATCTGCGGATTCCCGGACAAGGTCACTGACATCACAGTCGCTATCGACAAGCTGGACAAGATCGGGCTCGATGCCGTCAAGGCGGAGATGAAGGAAAAAGGCCTGGACGACAAGGCCGTTGCTGTGATTGAGCCCATACTCACCCTCAGCGGAACGGCAGGCGAGAAGATCGCCCTGATGCGAGGTCTGATGAACGGAGGCTCCGCTTCAGGCGTCGTCTCCCAGGAGGGACTCAAGGGACTGGATGAACTGGAAGAACTCTTCAGTCTCGCAGGTTCTGCAGGAATACGCTCCGAGGTCGAGATCGACCTTTCACTGGCCCGCGGCCTGAACTATTACACAGGTGCGATTTTCGAGGTTAAAGCCCTTGATTATGCGATTGGAAGTATCTGTGGCGGCGGACGTTATGACAACCTGACCGGTATCTTCGGACTTCCGGGGGTTTCCGGTGTCGGCATTTCTTTCGGAGCGGACCGCATATATGACGTGCTCCTTGCCCTCGGGAAATTCCCGCAGAGGCTCGGATCTTCCACCACTCTCCTTTTCGCCAACATGGGCGCCTCCGAGGTAAGGTACATCCTACCGGTCGCAGCCGCTCTTCGCGACAGGGGAGTCAATGTCGAGATCTTCCCCGAGGAAGCCAAGCTCAAGAAGCAGTTCGCATATGCCGAACACAAGTCGGTTCCTTTCCTCTCGATCACGGGTACATCCGAGGCGGAGGCCGGAACCGTCAACATTAAGGACCTTGAAAAAGGAGATCAGAGGACATTCCTGTCCTCTGACCTCGATGGAATGCTTGCCTTTATCGGCGGATCTCGTTCCTGCTAGCGAACGTCGTGCCGCTTGCAGCCGACTTGGTGGCGGAAGTCCTTCTCCTTGAGTAGGACGGTCTTCCCATCGGATTCTCTGAGATGACCTTCGGAGCATGTGCCACCGTGGCCCTTGAGGTAGTGGATGAGGCGTGTGACCTTGTCATCGACAGCGGGAAGACAGGTACATCCGGGTTGAGCTCTACATCGTGGTAGTAGCCGTCGCCGTCAGCATCCGCATCTATCAGCATGAACTGCATCGAGGTGTAGTCGGTGGTGTATCCCGATTCATCGAGGGTGATCTTCCAGGGCTTGATGGTCGCGGTCTCCTCGCTGTCCATGAACGCCTCCGCCATTATCCCCTGTCCGATGTAGTGGTACTCTCCTTCCCTCATGGTGCTGCTCAGCCCGTTGAAGTAATAGTTGCCCACAAGGGTCAGGTCATATGTCCCGTCAGGTATCTGCTTCAGCAGACCCGATCCGTTCTCGAATGTCATTGAGCGGTTCACGAACGGGGAAATCACTATGGTCCCGGCGTTCTTGTTGAACCAGGCGGTGAACCATGTGCCGTTGAGGTCGGTACTGAGCTTGCTGCCGTTTTCCCATTCCCATCCGTCAATGTAATAGGAGTAGTTGGATTCTGCCTGGACGATCTCGAGCATATAGGTGGCAGTGGAATTGATGTCATTCTTCTTCTTTCCGGTAACCTCCCATTTCCCCAGCCACTTGGAATATGCCTCCGTGGGGACTTCCTGCTTGAGCGACAGGTCCATGACTGAGTACCTTCCGGTCGGGTTGCCTTTTGAATCGACCCCGAAGACATACACCCTGTAGTTGCCTTCATAAAGGCGGTCCCAGGTGAACTGCTGGCTGCCGCTTACCGGTGCGTTGCCCTGCTTGTTCGCTATGTTGACGTCGTCCTCGAAGAAGTCGAGGACCTTTCCGTCGTACCACCAGGTCAGTTCGTCGTACATGTTCCCGTTGTCATCTGACATGGTCTTGTCAGTCTTGAGGATATCGAAGTAATAGGCTGCCGCCGCCGCGGAGGCGGAGGGAGTCACCGAGAAAAGCTCGTACTGGCCGCTGGTCCCGTCATCCAGGGTCTCGTCCTGGCGGCCGACGTATCTTATTGTCCAGTCGTTTGTCAGGACCGCTTCAACCTCTGTCGGTTTGACATCGGTCCGGTTGTCTGAGGGGAACCTGCCCCTGTTGTGGTCCTTGGTACATCCGTATGACAGAAGAACCGTTGCTGTGGCTGCGAGAGCCAGATAATGTATAGTTTTCATGTCAGTGAAATGTTTGTTGCTATGCCGCAGGGAAGTTGCAATTAACGCGCCAAAGAAATATATTTGCATATATGACACCTTTTCTCGAGCAAGTCGCACGTCATTATTTCAAGGCAGGGGGCATATGGGACCGCTGCTTCATCTTCCCTAACAGGAGGAGCATGGCTTTCTTCATGAAGTATCTGGGCACCTGTGCAGCCGAGGCCCGCACGGCCATCGCCGCGCCCCAGGTCTTCACCATGAATGACTTTTTCTACCGTGCGTCAGGCCTGGGAGAGACTTCGCGGACGGAACTGCTGCTGGAGCTGTACGACTGCTATGTGCAGTGCTGCAGGCAGGCCGGGCAGGAACCGGACCCTCTGGATGAATTCGTTTTCTGGGGGGACATCCTGATCTCGGATTTCGATGATGTCGACAAGTACCTCGCCGATCCGTCCAGGATATTCACCAACATCTCACAGTTCCGTGCGATCGACAGCGGCTTTGACTGGATCGAGAATGATTCCCAGCGTGCAGCCGTAGAGGCTCTCATCGGTCATTTCAAAGGACGCTCCCCGGTTCTGGGAAGCACGAAAGACCGCTTCATGAGACTGTGGGACATGATGTATCCCATCTACACGTCATTCAATTCCGCCCTGAGGGCCAGGGGAATGGCATACGAGGGGATGGCTTACAGGTCGCTTGCGGAAAAGAGTGACGGGATCGCCGGGCTGATGGCCGGTAAATTCAAGGGCTGCAATGATTTCGTATTCATCGGACTGAATGCGCTCAACGGCTGTGAGAGGAAGGTGATGACGGCCATGAAACGGGCGGGAATCGCCAGGTTCTGCTGGGATTTTTCGTCTGAAATCATCCGGGATCCGGCGAACCAGGCGTCCAGGTTCATGGTGAAGAACCTGCAAGACTATCCCCAGGACTTCGAACCGGATGCCGGGGGCCTGTCCATGCCGGAAATCTCAGTCGTCAGCGTTCCGTCTTCCACCGGGCAGGCCAGCATCGCAAGCGCCCTGCTGGAAAAACTTGTCCCAGAGGAAGGCGCAGGGACACAGCCGGACTGGCAGAAGACCGCTGTGGTGCTTCCGGACGAGAATCTCCTTCTTCCTCTGCTGAATTCAATCCCTTCCGGGATACGTGATATCAATGTGACAATGGGTTATCCGATGGTGGGAAGCTCCTTTTTCGCCCTCATGTCGCAGATAGCCCTGCTTCAACTGCACATGCGTAAGACAAAGGGGGAGTGGACTTTCTATCACAGGAATGTGAGGGCCATCCTCTCCAACGATGTCTTCCGGACCGTAACCTCTGAAGACGAACTGACAAGACGGATATTCCAGGATTCGAAGTTCTATGTCCCCGAGTCCGATTTTGCATCACATCCCCTTTTCAAGGCGGTCTTCAGCCCGGTAGTACTGGATCCCAAGTCAGCCGATGCATCGCAGATACGGCGATTCGGCCTTTATCTCAGGGACCTTTGCCTGCGCTTTGCCGTCGGTCTGAAGGATTTTAAGGCCAAGGAGCTTGAACTGTCTTTTGCGAAGGCTTTCTACATATCCGTCAAAGAACTGTGTGACAGGTCTTTGGAGATTCTTCCGGCAACCTTTGTCCGTCTTCTGAAGCAGCTCCTTTCTCCGGTCGCGGTGCCTTTCGAAGGGGAACCTCTGCGCGGCTTGCAGGTGATGGGCCCGCTGGAGACCCGCGCGCTGGACTTCGACAACATCATCCTCCTCTCTGCCAACGAGGGCATATTCCCGCGGAAGAGCATAGAATCTTCGTTCATCCCGCCAGAACTCAGGGCCGGATTCGAACTCCCGACATATGAATATCAGGACCGTGTGTGGGCCTATTATTTCTACCGCCTCCTTCAGCGTGCCTCCCATGTGTGGATGGTCTGCGATTCCCGGGCGGACGGCCTGAAGACGGGGGAGGAAAGCCGCTACATCAAGCAGCTGGAACTCCAGTACCGTGAGCGTTTCGGCCTCAGGATGCAGAGGTATGTGGCCAATGCCGCGATCCGGGTGACACAGCTCGGGGACATCCCGAAGACTGATGAAGATGTGGCCTCGATCCGCAGGAGCGGCCTGTCGGCGACATCTTTGGAATCTTACCTGACTTGCCCGGCGAAATTCTACTACCAGAAGGTGAAGGGCCTCGAGGCCGAGGCGGAAGTCGCCGAATCGCTTGACGGCGGAATGATAGGGACCATATTCCATAAGGTGATGCAGGACATATTCCTCGGCGGGTCTTCCGTGGACCGGGTATATGTCCCTAAGGCAAGCCTTCAGAAGTGGACGAAACGGGGAAAGGATATCAGGGACATGGTCTCCGTCCTGATTGAGGAGAAGATGAAGTCTCCCCAGGTCAGTGGCCGTGACCTGGTGACCCGCTCTCTTATAGAAAGATATGTCCTCGAGACACTTAAGTGCGATATCGGCATTCTGGAAAGCCACGGTGCGGAAGGATTCGAGGTCTTCGGGCTGGAGAAGGAAGGCTGGTGGGAGAGGAAGGGATTCCGCTTCCACGGTTACATCGACCGCTTGGATTCCTTCGTCCCGGGTGTGCTGCGGGTGGTGGATTACAAGACCGGTACGGTGCTCGATGGCGAGAAGCATATGGCCGATGCGGCTGCGGCCCGGAAAGTCGTTGAGGCCCTTTTCGCAAGTGAGACCCGCAACGAGAAGAGGCCGAAGATCGCTATCCAGATGTTCCTCTATGACAGGTTCATGGAGAATGCAGGCTACAAGGGCAGGCTGGAAAATGCCGTCTATCCCGTAGTGAGTCTCTCCAGTGGAGCGGTTGTGCCTATGTTCGGTGAAGGGGCGAAGGAAGTTTTCGAGGAGGGCGTAATGTCCGGACTCGACACCCTCCTGGACCAGATCGCCTCCACAGAGACTGGGTTCAGGCATACGTCGGACACCGATTCGTGCAAGTACTGTGATTTCAAGAACATATGCGGGAGGTAGGGATATGATAGAGATAATGACTGCATCCGCAGGGTCGGGAAAGACCTTCAATCTTGCGAAAAACTACATCAGGCTCATCCTCGGCAAGAGCGACGTGCCCGATGCCTTCCGCCATATCCTTGCCGTGACCTTTACCAACAAGGCCATGGGAGAGATGAAATCCAGGATCCTGCTGGAATTGTATTCTCTGGCGAAGGATCCCCGCAAGGCCGCTTTCACCAGGTTCTTCCTGGCAGGGAAGGACTGCGAAGAGGAGCCCCTGTTCTCCAGCGAGGCAGAACTGTCCGAAGCCGCCTCACGATGCCTTGGCAGCATCCTCCATGACTATGGTTCATTCAGCGTGAGCACCATAGACACCTTCTTCCAGCGTATCCTGAAAGCCTTTTCCCGAGAGATCGGCCGCAATGCCTCTTATCAGGTCGAACTGGACAGGGACTCGCTCATAAAGGAGAGCGTAGACCGTATCCTGGATGATCTTTCGGAAGAGGATTCAAGCATGCTGGAATGGCTGACCCAGGGCGCTCTCGAGAGCCTTTCCGAGGGAAAGAAAGCTGCCATAGAGAGCCGTCTCAACGATGCCGCGAAGAGCCTGAAGTCCGTGCAGTTCCGTGAGGCCGTCGAGGCGATGAAACTCTCCAGGGGCGGATTCGATCCTTCGGAAGGTTTCAGCCGGGAAAAGATCCGGGAACTGGAGGACATTTGCCGCAAGGTGAGGAAGGATTATGCCCTGGCTTTCAGGGAAGTCTCCCGGAAGGTATTCCGCACGGTGACGGCATCCGGACTGGGACCCGATGATTTCGTACGCGGTTTCTACAATCAGCTGAAGGCTGGTACTGAGGTGGTTCCGGGCGAAGATATAGTCCTGGACAACACTGCGGGGAAATGTCTCATTGAAGGCAAGCTGCCTTTCAAGGCGAAAGACAAAGGGAAATTCGACCATATGCTCGGGGAGGACTATGCCGCTGCGGCCGCTGAGTTCGCCGCCTTCGCCTCCGACCGTGAAGCATGGCAGGAATACCTGACTGCGAATGCGGTTTATTCCGGGCTGCATGACCTTGGGATTGCTGCGGACCTGTACCGGCACTTCGATGAATTGAAGAAGGAGAAGAACGTGATGGACCTGACCGATTCGGACGAGGTGCTGCAGGGGATCATCAATTATTCGGACACCCCATTCATCTACGAGAAGATAGGAGTCAGGTACGAGGACTTCCTCCTGGACGAGTTCCAGGACACTTCCATGATCCAGTGGAGGAACCTGCGTCCGCTTCTGCAGGAAAGCCAGGACCATGAATCCCATTATCCTTCCCGCAGGAACCCGGGAGCCAATGTCCCATATTCATTGATAGTGGGGGATGTCAAGCAGAGCATATACCGCTGGAGGGGATCTGACTGGAAGCTTCTCGCGGAAGGGGTCGGGACAGATATGTCCCATTGTGACATCCGCCCTTCTGCCCTGGACGGGAATTACAGGAGCCTTCGGAACGTGGTGGAATTCAACAATTCGTTTTTCCGTTTCGCGGCTGATTCCCTCGATGCCGCCCTGGAAGGGGAGGGGATAGGGGGCGACGGGCTTGTCGGACGCATATATGACGAGTCTTCCCTCCGCCAGAAGTGCATGAAACCCGGGGAACAGGACGGGAGCGTGGAAATCCTCTTCACCCCGCAGGAGAACCAGATGGAACAGGCATATGACCTCATAATGGATGCCCTCGGGCGTGGCGCTGGATATGGCGACATAGCCATCCTCGTGCGTACCAATATGATAGGCTCTTCAGTCGCTTCCTATCTGATCGGCCGGGGGGTGCCGGTGGTCTCGGACGAATCGTTGATGATCCGTTCGTCGGCCCTGGTACGTTCGCTCGTGGCCTGGCTTTCATGCCTGCGCGACAGGAATGACAGGATCAGCGGGTACATGGTCGGAGACCGGGAACTCCCGTCTGCGGAGAACTCCCGCTCGATGATAGAGGAGTGCGAGGCATTCCTCAGGAAGGCCGAAACGGACAATCCCGGCGTGTTGAAGGATGAAACCCTTTACGTCCATTCGTTCCTGGACCTTGTTTCCGACTATGTGTCGCGTAACGGGAACAACCTGGGAGGCTTCCTTGATGAGTGGAAGGACAACAAGGACTCGATTTCGTCTCCCCTGGGGAGCGATTCGGTCAGGATAATGACAGTGCACAAGTCCAAGGGGCTGGAATTCCCGTACGTGATATATTTCTACAAGCAGGACAAGACGGAACTGTCCATCCGCAGCGAATCGACGTTCTGGACACGTGCCGGAAGCGGCACAAAGCATATGCCCGGGCTGCCTGAAAGCCTGTTCCGGATACGTCTGTCGAAAGACAAGACTCCTCTCACGCCATTCGCCGGGACATATGCGCGGGAGCGCCGGTACCTTTTCGTAGATGTCATAAACACTTTCTACGTAGCGTTCACGAGGGCCTCGAAGTGCCTGTCGGTCATATGCGCCGCAGCTGAAGGCAAGGATCCGTCGAAGCTCTACTCAGGCAATGTGTTCTCTTCGCTTCTCCACCGCTTCGTGTCTGATTCCGCGAACGGTTTCTCCCGCAGCGATGACGGGAACTGCGAGCGGTTCATCTTAGGGGAGCCGTATGATTTCTCCGCCCCTCGTCAAAAGGGTGAGAGTGATGAGTCCCGGTCCATGCCGTCCCCCTCTCCAATGGCATATGAGTGCGTCTCCATCGAACCGGAAATGGAGAGGCTTGCGCTCAGCAGTGATGCATATGACTTCTTCTCGGATGACGGCCACACAGGACCTGAGGCCTCCGAGCGGCGTCTTGGAATAGTCCTCCACGGGATCCTCGGCTCGGTGGAAGTCCCCTCTGACCTGGACGGGGCAGTGGACGGGGCGGTCCGTTCCGGCCTTCTGGACAGCCGGCAGGCATTGTCTTACAAGGGCTTTTTGCAATCACGCATCGAATCGGCCTCGCAGAGGGGATGGTTCCCCCTGCAGAGGGACAGGGTCAGCAACGAGGCGACCATCATAGATTCCCGCGGCATGATGCACCGTCCTGACAGGGTGGTGGAGACCGGCTCGGGGACGGTTGTGATAGACTACAAGTTCACTGCATCTGATGAAGGCGCTCCAGATCCGCGTTATGTCAGGCAGGTCAGGGGCTATATGTCCCTCCTGAAGACACTTGGGCACCCGGATGTCACAGGATATCTCTGGTATGTCAACCAGGACAGGGTTTTCCAA
>CADCQP010000185.1 GCA_902803535.1 uncultured Bacteroidia bacterium
CACCCTGACTGCTGCTGATGGCAGAGTCTACAAGGCCAATGATGTCCTCGTAGCACGTGACCGCGCAGTCGTTCTCGAGACCTACACGATCAAAGCTCTGTAGAAGGACTCTACTAAACGCAAGACCCCGCAGGATTTCCCTGCGGGGTCTTTTTTGTTCGCCCAGCACGAACATAGTCTAGCGGGTGAAAATCCCTAAACCGCCCTGATGGGGATTATGTTAACTATTTTCAGGACGCTATATTATTCCATGGCCAGAAATCTTGACAGGAAGACATTATAGACTGAGTAAGACGTGGTCTTCTCGTCAGTGTTAGCCAGAACAAGCTCCTTGTCAATCAATGCTCTGATGTTTCTTAAAGCCGTCGGGCCGGAAGAAATGCCGTATTTTGAAAGGAATGTGGATGATGTTATTTGTGTAACGTTGCCTTCTTTGGCGATTGCGCCGAGCATCTTCCATTGGGCACGGGTAAGCAACCGACGGATTTCCCGGAACCGTTCCCGTTCTGAATCCAGGATTGCTTGAGAGGCCTTTAATACTATAGTCATGTCAACTATGTTGCCTGATATGGAGAACACCTCATTACAGAGCCTCTGTGTGTAGTAAGTGTGTACCCGTGTCCAGTCTAGAATATAGTCAAGCACTTCGTCGCCGATTGCTTTTCCGGCTAGCTCGAACTTACTTTTTATGAAGGAAGAATAGACAGGAACAGGTAACTTGTCCAGATAGCAGAAGGATGTACTTTCGTAAAAGGGATTTTTTGCATTGGTGAACATGTCTGTCATCGTGTGCTTCTTGCTGCCGCAGAAGATGAGACGGACGTTATGCATATGCTGAATATGCTTCCGCAGGATTGCTTCCATATTGACGCCTTCATATTCCCTTATCTGCTGGAATTCATCGATAGCAAGAACAATCTTCTGAGAATATCCTTCAAGAAAAGAGAGAACATCTTTCAGCGTACTCTGCTTCTGGTTCTCGTCTGCGAAGGTAAAGGAGACCTGCGGCGAGCCAGTTATGGGGTCCAGCCCCAACAGCGGCCTGACGCTTCCGATAGATTTGAAGAAAGCGGTTATCCAACGCTGTTTCTTTAGCTTGGCCACGACAGCCTCCGAGATGACCTTGATGAATTCTTCAAGGGAAAGCGTGTCGCTGATGTCCGCATAGATGGTCTCATACGGAAGATTCCGTTCCCGTATCTCCTCAAAAACCCGTAAAATGAGCCCGGTCTTGCCCAACCTGCGAGGTGATATTAGAGTAGTATCCCGTCCATTTGTGATATTTCGGATAATCTTTTCCGTCTCCTGCTCCCTGTCGCAGAAGTACTCCTTGGATTTGAATGGCTCTAAAATGAATGGATTGTCCGGCATTGCTCAGTCTTTTTGCAAAAGTAATTAACAAAATGTTAATAACAAAATGTTAATTGCGAACCGTGAGGTTCCGGACGAATACTGCATTATTGTTAAACTTCGTAACGCGCTTCACATGGATATTTTCCAGTAAGACTCCGTCTACAGGGTCACGCTCGTCACCTCGGATTTCATATACCGCTTCAGACTCCTCAGCTTCAACGTTCCGCATAACAATGTTCCGGATGCGGGTGATTTTTGTTTCAAACGTCGGAACGATGTCCCGCCACTGGTAGAGTACATCCGTATTGATCTCAAAGACACGCTGCATCTTGGTAGCGGACACCTTCTCCACGGTGATATCCTCAATGAATCCGCCACGCCTGTGGTTTGTCTTTATATAGAACATACGGTACACATTGTCGGTGGAATGGCAATCATGCATATATACCCTGCGGACTCCTCCGGACATTTCGCTGCCGATCCCGAGGATGCAATGGCCATGGACGACCTGGCAGCGTCGGACGACTATATCTTGAGTAGGCATGTTCAGCGCCCAGCCGTCCTGGTTCCTTCCGGCCTTAAGGACCACAGCATCATCTCCCTGATCGAAGGAACAGTCTTCAACTACCACATGCTGAGTCATTTCCAGGTCGATTCCGTCATTGTTATGACCGTGTGCAAACACATCAAGATGATGCGCCCACACATCCTTACACATGAAAGTGTGGATGGTCCAGAAGGGGCTTTCCCGGATCTTGAAGCCGTCCAGCTGGATGTTGGTGCAGCGGTTGAAATGGATAAGGTGGGGACGCATATGCACTCCCTCCCTTTCCATATGCCGTTCTGTGGCCGGGACCTGGGTGGAACACATCGCATATAACTGCCGAGTCGCCTGCAGATGGGAATCCGGCCTGTCGAACCACGTGCGCCAGAAATCCATTTTCGGCGCGAGCATGCCCGGACCGCTGATCGCTATGTTCTCGCACCCGAAAGCGTAAAGGAGCGGAGAAAGATTCATGCATTCCGCCCCTTCCCAGGACACCTGTACTGCAGGATAATAGAGGCTGGGGTCATCCTCGAAAACGACCTTCGCCCCCTCCGACAGGTAAAGGTTACAGTTGCTCTTGAAATGTATCGGACCGGTCAGCCATTCCCCGGCGGGAACCACGACACGGCCACCTCCGGCCTTGTTGCATGCCGCCATCGCCTTCGCAAAAGCAGCGGTAGTTGCTTTTATATCTCCGGGCTTGGCACCGTACTTCGTAATAGGAAAGTCTTTCTCGGGAAAGACATACATATGCAAGGGCTCGAATGCATATGGAGATTCCGGTGCGGTCACGATCGTCCTGTCCTGGGCAGATGCGACGAGACCGCCGGCCAGGACGAGGAGAGAAATAAGTATATGTCTCATATGTTACAGTACGATAGTATCGCTCAGCGGCTGCAATTTTTCAATCACCTGCCTGTACGAGGGG
>CADCQP010000186.1 GCA_902803535.1 uncultured Bacteroidia bacterium
GAGGAATCTTACTTCGGTGTCTGCCCCGAGTCGTTCACTGTTGACGGAAAGGACTATACACCTGCAACTTACAGGGATGCAATGAAGATCAATCCCAAGGACTACGTTACCATATCTTCTTTTACCCACCATCCTTTCTATGAGAAATTCGTCATCGAGGTCAGTGACAACTGGCGCTGGGACATGGCCTATAACGTGCCCCTCGACGAGATGATGCAGGTCCTTGACAATGCCCTTGAGAAGGGGTACACAGTGTGCTGGGGAACTGATGTCAGCGAGAAAGGCTTTGACCGTCAGGGCATCGGAGTCCTCCTTCCTGATGAGGCCAGCACCGTCGGATCCGACCAGGAGAGATGGGTAGGAAAGTCTGACGAGAATGCAGCTCCTGCAGATTCATCCCTGCCGAAGGAACTTGTTCCGGACCAGGAGTACCGCCAGATCGGTTTTGACAACAAGACCACTACTGACGACCATGGCATGCACATCTATGGAATTGCCAAGGACCAGAACGGAACCAAGTATTACATGGTAAAGAACTCCTGGGGAGAGACCGGAAAGTACAAGGGCATATGGTACTGCTCTGAGAATTTCGTCAAGGGCAAGACCCTCGACATCGCAGTCCACAAGGACGCCCTCCCCAAGGCTATAGCCAAGAAGCTCGGCATCAACTGATAAGAATGTCGCTGCGTAAACATATTCCAGACGCGGTTACGTCCATGAACCTCCTCAGCGGGTGCATGGGCGTAATTGCCGCTTTGTCGGGTTATCCCGGCCAGGCTTTCCTGCTGATGCTCGCAGGAGCCGTCTTCGACTTCTTCGACGGGATGACGGCCCGTCTTCTCGGGGCTCATTCCGCCATAGGCAAGGAACTGGATTCCCTGGCTGACGTTGTCAGTTTCGGAGTCCTGCCCTCTGTCTCCCTTTACGAAATCATGCGGCTTGGAGGGGAACCTCTCTGGCTTTCGCTCATCCCTCTGGTCCTGGCTGTTTTCTCTGCTCTGAGGCTGGCCAGTTTCAATATCGATGAGAGGCAGGTTGACGGTTTTATCGGACTGCCTACTCCTGCCGCTGCAATGATTTGCGGCTCAATTGTTTACCTTGCGGTAAACGAGCCATCAGGCTTCCTGGCCCGGTGGTGTGCCGGTCCGGTCTTCGTCCCCGTGCTGTCAATAGTCCTGTCCGCCCTCCTGGTGAGCGGGATACCGATGTTTTCGATGAAGATCCACAAGGGAGCGGAAAAAGATATCCCCCTTATGATCAGGCGTACCGGATTCCTGACGATGGCTGCCATCATTGCAGTGGTCGTTGCCGTCATGAAACTCAACTGGGCAGCTTTGGTGCTGCTCATGTTCGTCGCCTATATCCTGATGAATCTTGTCCTGGCGCTCGTGCCTTCTAGCGGAGCGTCCTCCCGGGGTACTGCTTGAGTGCTTCCTCAAGTATGTCGAGGGCTTTCTCCAGTTCCGGGACTTCAAGCACATATGCGATGCGCACCTGCCTCATTCCGTCGGCGGGGTTGGAGTAGAATGACTTTGCCGGGGTTACCATTGTGGTCTGGCTGTTTATGCTGAAAGAGGTCAGCAGCCATTTGGCAAAACTCTCGGAATCGTCGATGGGCAGTTCGGCAAGAGTGTAGAAGGCTCCCATCGGAACAGGGGAGAATACGCCTTCCATCGCATTGAGCCTCTTGAGAGTGTAGTCCCTCCTGCGGATGTATTCCTCGCGTACTGAATCGAAATATTCCTGCGGGGCATCGATTGCGCCTTCGGACGCTTTCTGTCCGATAAGCGGCGGACTGAGCCTGGCCTGGGCATATTTCATGGCTGCGGTCATGACTTCCTTGTTGCGGGAGACGAACATTCCGGTACGTGCGCCGCAGAGGTTGTAGCGCTTGGAGACGGAATCCACCATTATGACATGCTGCTCAAGGCCGGGGATGTTCATGGCTGAGAAATACGGCTCGTCGGTGTAGCAGAATTCCCTGTAAACCTCGTCGGAGATCAGGAAGAGGTCGTGCTCGAGGCAGAATTTCCCGATTTCCATTATGGTCTCCTTCGAGTAGATCGTTCCGGTAGGATTGCCGGGGTTGTTGATGAAGACGGCACGTGTCTTCGGAGTCAGGGCTTTCTCAAACTCTGACATGTCCGGCATCTTGAAACCGTCGCGTATGTTGGTGTGTACCGTCCTGAGGTGGAGGTTGAGTTTGCGGCAGAATGTGTTGTAGTTGGTGTAGTAGGGCTCCATGATGAGGATGTCGTCCCCGTCGTCGCAGCACACCGACATCGCAATCTCGATGGCCTCGCTTCCGCCTATTGTCACGATGAGCTCTTCCTGTGAGATGTCTATCCCGACCTTCTTGTAATAACCTTCCACGAGCTTGCGCCTCAGGGAGGGCAGGCCGGCGGAGTGGGTATATGAAACATGATGGAGTGAAAGGTTGTGCACTGCGTCAAGTGCGCAATCCGGGGATTTGATGTCAGGGGCACCTATATTAAGATGGAATACGTGGATCCCTTTTGCTTCTGCGGCATCTGCAAACGGAACGAGCTTCCTGATCGCTGATGCAGGAAGGGCATCTGCTTTATGTGATATCTTAGGCATTTACAAGTGTTTTTAGTCTATTCAAGACAAATTTAGCATTATTTTTTATAACTTTGCCCCAAATTACGATAAATCTTATGCGTAAGGAAGCAGTCCTGTTTTTCACTGTGGCAGTTTGTTTTGCCCTCATGGTCTCATGCAGGGAGTCCGGCGCTCCTTCCAGGCCTCTTCCGGCATATGTGAAGTCCCTGGTCTCGGATACCCTTTCCGAAGGTTTCCGCCCTTTCTCTGATTATGATCCGAGGGACCATGACCGTGACATAGCTATCATCGGATCCTTGGAACGGGTCGCTTTCCTGACGGAAGCTATGATGGGGGCTGACCTCTTTGATAACATTGACGGCAGGCTGTACGGAGACGGGCTTCCGGATTTTGCCGGTGAGACCTTAGCCCCGGTATTCGACCTGGCCAGCGATGCTTATCCCGCCGTAGTGCGGGACAGCGGAGCGCTCAAGATGAGCGATGTGACAGTCAGGAACCTGGTCATGGCACTTGACACCCTGGCTTTTTCGAATAATTACGATTGGGAGCACAGGATTTCAAAACGTCGCGCCAAGGTCGTTATCCTGGCTTCTCCGGAGATGTCGGCATATGCAATGCAGGACATCGACACCCTCCGGACTATTGCCGGAAAGGATATCCCGGTAATCTCTGTAGTTGACGCAATGCTTGATGAGGCATTTGCCAAGAATCCGTCAGCCAAGACTTTCAGCGTCTTTACCCCAGACTCGACAACTCTTCCGCTCTACGAAGCTTGCCTGAAAAGATATGCTGCATCCCACTCTCTTGAAGGTGTTACCATGACAGCAGCATGCTGCCCGGCGGATTCGTCAGCGGATTTCCTGCTTTCTTTCCTGGATATCCGGAAAGCGGCAGGAGCCTCCTCTCCTGCTGTCGATGTGCTTCTCCTGGACGATTTCTCCCTGGATCAGGGCGAAGTCTCCACGACCCTGGAGGCCGTCCTGAACCCCTACAGTGAAGAGACACTTGCCTATAATAAACTGATAACCGGCAAGTTCTGCATAGTTTCCGCTTCAACGGCTGTTTCCCGCGAGTGCTATACCATCCTTCGCAGCCGGAACCTGTTCACACACAATATCGCCTGGCCCAAGTCCGTCTGCTACGTCACTTCGACGCTTGGCAATGCGGCTTCGCAATTTACCCTCCTCCCGTTCAGTTTCCATTACCTTAAGCCGGAAGAATCGGTCTTTCTCATGGCAAACTCTCCGAAAACGATGGAGGCATATGTTCAAGACTAGTATTTCCCCAGAGGAGCTCGAGGCCCTTCCACAGATGTCATTCCCCGGCAAGATCCACGTGATTACTGAGCCGGGACCTGAACTGGACCATGCGATCGCCTATCTTAGGCGTCAGAAGGTTATCGGGTTCGATACGGAGTCCCGTCCTGTCTTTTCTCCCGACCAGCATCATAGCGGGGAGGCCCTCCTTCAGCTTTCAGGCAAGAACGAGGCATTCCTTTTCCGTCTCAAGATGCTGGGGCTTCCGCAGAGGGTTGCATCGATCATGGCCAGTCCGCGTATCCTGAAGGTGGGTGCAGCCGTCCTTGATGACCTCAGGGGACTGAAGAAATACTTCAAGTTCAAGGAGAGCGGCGTGGTTGACCTCCAGAAAATCGTGTGGGAGTGGGGAATAAAAGACAAGAGCGTGAAGAAGATGGCTGCGATAATCTTGGGAATCAGGATTTCGAAGACCCAGCAGCTGTCCAACTGGGAAGCTCCGGTCCTTTCTGAATCACAGGAAAAATACGCTGCAACCGATGCCTGGGTGTGTCGGGAGATGTATCTGAAACTTCAGGGTGAACAAAAAAATCCGCTGGTAAGTAATGGACAGGATAATACTTAAAAAAGGCAGGGAGGCATCTCTGTTGAGATTCCACCCGTGGGTGTTTTCCGGTGCTGTCGCAAGCATTTCCGGAAATCCTTCGGAGGGTGACCTTGTTGAGGTCTTTTCTTCAGGAGGGGAGTTCCTCGCGACAGGCCATTACCAGAAAGGTTCCATTACTGTCCGCGTGCTGAGTTTTGAGCCGGGGAAGATAGGGGACAGCTTCTGGGAAGACAGTATCCGCCAGGCACTTCAGGCCAGGGAAGCCGCCGGTCTTTTCGGAAGCGGTTCGACTGACTGTTTCAGGCTTGTACATGGCGAAGGTGACAATCTTCCGGGGCTTATTGTGGATTATTATAATGGAGCCTGTGTCATGCAGGCACATTCCGTAGGGATGTTCCGCTCCAGGGAGGAGATTGCAGGCGCCTTGCGCGCAGTGCTTGGGGATTCCCTCAAGGCTGTATATGACAAGAGCTCCGGGACAGCACCGTTCAAGGCAGGGCTTGCCCTGGGGGATACCTATCTCTATCGGGCTCCTTCGTTCAATGATGACGAGCAGACCGTCCTTGAGAACGGGCACCGTTTCTTCGTGAACTGGACGACCGGGCAGAAGACCGGTTTCTTCCTTGACCAGAGGGAGAACCGTGCCCTTGTCGAGAGGCTTTCACGTGGCAGGAGGGTGCTGAACCTCTTCTGTTACACGGGAGGTTTTACGGTATATGCCCTGGCTGGTGGAGCGTTGTACGTCGATTCTGTGGACAGTTCCCAGCGTGCGATTGACATGGTTGAGCGCAACGTGGCCCTGAATGGCTTTTATGCCGGGGTGAACACGTCCTATTGCACCGACGCCATTGATTTCCTCCATTCAGTGCCTCAGGGGGCATATGACCTGATGATAGTGGATCCTCCTGCATTCGCGAAACACCGTGGCGCCCTCGACAATGCGCTCAGGGCTTATCAGAGGCTGAATGCGGCGGCGATTGCCAAGGCAGCACACGGGGCTTTGGTGTTTACGTTCAGCTGTTCCCAGGTGGTTGACAAGGAGGCGTTTGCACTTGCCGTTTTCTCTGCTGCCGCTTCAACGGGCAGGAAAGTGCGGATTTTCGACCGTCTCTGCCAGCCTGCCGACCATGCGGTCAATATCTATCATCCGGAAGGGGAGTATCTCAAGGGGCTTCTGCTTTACGTTGAATAGCTATGGCATATGATCAACTGAAACTGGACAATCAGGTGTGCTTCCGTCTGTACACGGCAGCCCGTCTTATCGTGCAGAGTTATCAGCCGTATCTTTCTCCGCTGGGGATTACATACACCCAGTATCTGACAATGATGATCTTGTGGGAGAAGTCTCCGTTGAAGATCAGTGAGATCTCTTCGCGCCTGAAACTGCAGTCAAACACTGTGACACCGCTTGTGAAGCGTCTGGAGGCGCTTGGATTCATCAAGCGGACCAAGGGCAGGGAAGACGGGCGTGAAACCATCGTTTCGCTTACTTCCAAGGGCCGGGCCCTTGAGAAAGAGGCTTCCGGTGTCCCGTCGTGCCTTGCAGACACCCTGCATGCCTGCGATTTATCGGATGATACGTTTACCGGAGTGATTCCTTATCTTGACGACATCATTACGAAGTTGTCCGGATCCTAGGCTGTGACGTATAAGGCGGCTCCGTTTTTGCAGCAAGAGATCCTTCGTTGCTCTCAGGATGACATCACGGGACGGAATGGATGTCCCGGTCCAGTTTGTACGTACCAAGTCCAAAACCCGTGTAAAGGATCTGGTTATCTATTGTGGACCAAGTCCAAAACCCTGTTAAAAGATATGGAATCATATTGAACTATTTCGTTCCTAGTCATGTTTCCGGTGTGCCAAGATTTTCCCACCGGCGCAAGGGTGTTGCTGATTGTTAAGCAGTTGACTCCTCAGGTGGGATAATAAAAACCCACCGGATTAAATATGTTCCGTTTATTAAACATTGTCCGGAATTACACATACTTTTTGACGTTTTCTGTTGCAAAGCACGTCAGCTTACGAACGTGCTTTGCAACAGAATGGCAATCGGGGGCCATATTCTCATTCTATCGCAATTCTTCCTGGTTATAGTGGCGTTTCCGTGCGATAGAATGGCTCTGACGCCCTGAATTCTCATTCTGTGGACGCAGGCCAGCGCTGGCCTCCTCCTGCCGCTCCCTGCAACCGTACCGGATCCAGGGGCTGCTTAAAGTTCGTTCCTACTGCTTTCTTCGCCTGCCTCATCATGGCTATCGTCCCTTTCCATGGACCTCAAGCCACGATGATCTTTAAACACAGGGTTTTCTGCCTGGTTCCCTATTGTGGCTATTTCGTTCCATGTCATGTTGCCGGTGTGCTGAAATTTTCCCACCGGCACAAGGGTGTTGCTGATTATCAAGTAGATGACTCTGCCGATGGGAAATAATAATCCCACCGGATTATGTAAGTTTCGTTTACAAAACAGCGAAAGGGATGGATAGGAATGACACAGGGAGCAGGACTTGATCACCTTTTCCAAATACCATGGAGCCAACTTATAGAATGTGGCCAAAATGTAGCCAACTTTTGGAAAGCAAATGCCCCTACAGCTATCTGTAGAGGCATTTTTGGAGGTGCGAAGCGGAATCGAACCGCTGTCCCAGGTTTTGCAGACCTGTGCCTAACCGCTCGGCCATCGCACCGGAAAGGGTTACAAA
>CADCQP010000187.1 GCA_902803535.1 uncultured Bacteroidia bacterium
AAGGACCTTGTTCAGCCACTTGACGGCCGGATCCGCCGCCTTGATCATGTAGGGTGTCGTGAACGTGGTGATTACCGACACGGCGATTACGACCGGGTAGATGAAGTCCCTCATGACGCACAGGGAACATCCGAGGGCGGCGATGATGAATGCGAATTCGCCAAGCTGCGCCAATGTAAAACCGGAATGTACTGCGGTGTCGAACCCGGCTCCGGCAAGCAGGGCTCCGGTCGAGGAGAAGAACATGATCCCGGCCATGGCGACGACGGTTATCAGCAGGATCGGGAGCCACTGAGAAGCTATGACACCTGGATCGACCATCATGCCCACAGACACGAAGAATATGGCTCCGAAAAGGTCCTTTATGTTGCCGAGCAGATGCTCTATCCTCTCTCCCTCAAGTGTTTCCGCAAGGATGGATCCCATCACGAACGCACCGAGGGCGGAGGAGAATCCCACTGATTCGGCTATTATGACCATTCCGAAGCACAATCCTATCGCCACAATGAGGAGGGTCTCGTCATTGAGGATTTTCCTGACTTTCTCGAGGATCGTTGGGATCAGGTAAATGCCGATGAGGAACCACAGCACCAGGAAGAACACCAGTTTGCCCAGAGCCATGGCCATCTTCATGCCTTCGAAGCGTCCCGTAGTCGCCAGGGTGGACAGCAGCACCATGAGGAGGACGGCGATCAGGTCCTCCACCACAAGGCTCCCGAAGATTAGAGGGGCATATGGCTTGTTCTTCAGCCCCATGTCCCCATATGCCTTTATGATTATCGTCGTCGAGGACATGGAGAGCAAGCCTCCGAGGAAGATGCCCTCCATCAGTGACCAGTTCATCAGCTGCGCGAGGATTATTCCCACGATGAACATTCCGATACACTTGATGCCGGCCATGATCATCGCCCCCGAACCGACCTTGAGCAATTTCTTGAAACTGAACTCCAGTCCAAGCGCGAACAGCAGGAAGATGATGCCGATTTCGGACCACTGCTCCACTGTCTCCTGGCTGGTCAGGTGGAAGAGCCCAAGATGCGGCCCGACCACGAAACCGGCTATTATGTACCCCAGGATAAGCGGCTGCTTGAGCGCCTTGGAAAGCAAAGTGAACACACCTGCCGCAATCAGGATAACGGCAAGGTCTTTTACGAGATTCAGTTCTTCAGACATATGGCAATGTCAGTAACAGCTACGATAATTTGGTGATTTTTATGGTGTAAGTGCCCTTTGCAGGCGCCTTGTCAGCACTTCGGAGCACGATCCGCTTCAGGTCCGGTCCCCATATGTTGATGTGCCTGGGGTCATCGAGCGTACGGGTCTCGATGGTAGCCTTGAGGTTGCGGGAATATGTCATGCGGGCCTGCCCGCTGCGCTTGCCGTCAAAAGAAGTGTAGGTAATGAGGATTTCTCCGTCCCGGACCTGTTTCACATCTCCCCTCACCATGAAGTGTTCCTCGTCGGCGGCGATCCTTCGCGCAAGTTCATAGCGGTCGGATATGGTTAACGTCTTGCCGTCCAGGCGGCAGCTGCGGACCAGTGATCGCAGGGCGGCATCCTCTTCATATGCCCCGGCGATTTCGGCGGAGAATGCTCCCGTCTTCTCATCGGCCTTGGCCCATGAGGATTTGAATTCACCTCCCTCATGCTGGGGACGCCCGTTCATCATGGGCAGGTTGTGCCACTCGCTGCGCATGCTCCAGATGGTGTAGCGCTCTTTCTTGTTGAAAGTCTGGCGCATATAGGTGGTCGGGCCCACATCCACCATTACAGGCATCTCATCCATGAAGACGATGACGCTGCCAACGTCATTGTGGTTGTGGCTCTCCTCGTTGTGCCCGCCTTTCGCCGCGAAGGATATCCCTTCCTTGCTGCGGACGATCAGGTGCTCCGTCTGTGGATACCAGGTGACTGCGGGAATGTCCCTGCGCATGTTTTCGCGCAGGACTGCGATGTCTCCGCCGGCCTCGGCCAATGCTGCCCTGAAGTCGCGTTCGAAAGCCTTCTTGTCAAGCAGGGCGTCAAGGTCCAGTCCGGGATAGAAGTCCATGGGATCCGGACGGCAAGCCTGCAGATAGAAGGCATAACGGGTCATCTCGTCAATACCTGCGGTCCGGCCCATCGCATATGCGAAATATGGGGAGCCGGCAGAGCGGGCGGTGCCATCGCCGAAATTGACCGTCCAGCCGTCGCCCAGGTTGCAGCGCGACAGATAGGTGCTGCGGGCGATGAACTGCGGGTCGTCCCAGCAGCCGAAACGGCCGCCGGTGATATTATTCATGAGGCGGATGAACTCGAAAAGGCAGCCCGAAGCATGCCGCCAGTAGGCAGGGCCTTCATCACAGGCTCCGTCCATCTTGACAAAATCCAGGAAATTGTCGGCTGAAACGACAGCCTGGTTCAGTCCCCGGAGGATCTCATCACGGTCCTTGCAGGCCAGGCAGTAGCTCTGGGCCACGGCGACATTGCACCATATGTTCCAGTTGTTGCGCGGATCCCAGTTTTCCCAGAAATAGGGTTTTTCCTCACCGGGTTTGGTAAAACCGAGCCAGCTCTGGGCCTTCCATTTGGTCGGGTCCATATAGGGCTTGAACAGTTTTTCCTCCATCGCGAGGTCGGCATAAACCGTGATGGCCGGGTCCACCTTGTCCATTTCATCACGGAAGAAATGGAGAGCCAAGGCGATGATGCGTCCTGTCGACTGGCTCCCGAGGTCCATGATGACGTCACGTGGATCGGGAAGCGCACGTCCGGAATCCTTGCGGTAGCCATGGGCCGAATAAACCCATGAAGGCATATGCGAGAAATGCCAGACGCCGTTGATGATCTGGGGGAGGAACCGTCCCTTACCCTCGGCGAGTTCACCGAAGATCAAGGTGTTCAGGGCTGAGCGGTTGCTCGAGAACGGCTTTTCCATGACGCTGCGCGAGCCGCTGCGTTCGAACTCCAGGTAGTCAGTGGCATTGATGCCCTGCCAGACGTAGTCCAGGTACCGTTCGGCGTTCTTGATGTAGGTTTCACCCACACCGTCGGACATCAGGACATTCCAGCCGGCCCTGTCGCTGTAAGCGGGATAATTACATGCCTTTTCAGGCTGCACCATGGAGGCGTCTATGGCTTTCCAGGCATTTTGGAGCAGATGCCTCGGCTGCTGGGCGAATACAATCGAAGTAAGGCACAGCAGGGCGACTGCAGTTATTAATCTTAGTGTTTTCATAAATATGGTGATATTTTCGAATTGATCCGCCGATTATTCTTCAAAAAGCTCGCTGTTGGAGCGATAGAACAGCGCGCACTCGTCAGGGTGGTCGGAATTCATATAGTCGATGCCCAGCGAATAGAACACATGGTAAACCGTTTCGTTCTCCGGGGCGCCCCAGAATCGGATCGGTTTCCCTTGTGAATGAGCTCGTTCTACTGCATCCATGACCATCTCCCAGCCTGTTTTGCTACCCCGGCCACGGCCTCGCCATTGTGAATAATTAAAGAAAGGAGCGCTGAACATTGCAATGCGCTTCAACTGAGATTCGGTGTACTCCAGATTGAGGTCGCCGTCGAAGAAGATGAAATCCGGATATTTGCCGAAATCGGCGGGAACAGGCACGTGTCCAGTCATCACCACCCTGACGGCATATGGATTCACAGCCGGGTCGAAGACTTCACGGTGTGCCGAGAGCAGTTTCACCAGCACGCTGAGGGTAGGGTCTGTCGTATCCTTGATGTCTACCAGTAGTTGAATCGTCTGTTCGCTGCCTGCCCAGGCCCTGCCGCCATTCCGCCCGAAAACCTGCAGCAGCGGCTGGAGATATAGAGCCTCGAAAGTGCGCTCTTGCTTGACGTCCTTGCGGTCGTGACTGACGAATAGTGTGCCGTCGATGCAATAGACATCTGCCTCCATGGAGTCAAAGCGCTCGCTGTAGGCCATCCAAAACGGCGCCATGCGCTCGTAGTCGTTATGCGAATGCAGCAGCACCGGATTCTGCCCGCGCATGCCCGCAGGACAAAGCATCAGAATCACCAGTAGTATCACCATCTTCTTCATACCTTACAAAGATAAACTTTAATCCATTATTAGCAACCATTACAGTTTTTTTCTTAAATTTGCACTTTGAAGAATTAAAGTAATAGTAATATAATTTGTTATGGGTTATAATTCATTAAGGTCTATTAAGAAAGACATTGAATACGTCATAGGTGCATTTCTGGATGACTGCTATGTAGCTGTCGCAGTAAATCCCGGCGTTGATGAAGAAAAGGCATCGGACCTGTTCACGGAAGCTGTAGCTCTCTATGACGAGCTCAGGGAGAAAGCCAGCGCCCCGATAGAAGGCAAAGCCAAGCCCTATTTCGTGGCACTGCGCAAAGAACTTCTCGAGAAGACCGATGAGCTCTACACAAAGCTCAGCGATCTCATTAAAGCCGGAAAAGACAACAAATAGGTTGTTCCAGTACTGGAATTATCCTGAAACGTACTTATCTTTACAACCTCGGATGAATGGATGAAGAGTCCGTCTCCGAGGTTTATTGCAATAAGGAAAC
>CADCQP010000188.1 GCA_902803535.1 uncultured Bacteroidia bacterium
ACTTAGTGCGGTAGTTCAGCTGGTTAGAATGCCGGCCTGTCACGCCGGAGGTCGAGGGTTCGAGTCCCTTCCGCACTGCGAGGGAGGGGAAGGAGATTGAAGAGGAATCCGTTCCAAATCAATCTCCTTCTTTTTTTTATCCTTTCCTAACTAAAACGATATATCCTTCATTTTTTATAACAAAAGAATAAGGATGACTGCCAGCCTCGCGGCTTTCAGTCACCCTGTATCCATTTAAAGGGATTGCAGCTACAGGCGCTCCCTTATTGCCTTACTTTCAGCCTCATAGCCCGGCTTGTCAAGAAGGGCGAACATGTTCTTCTTGTAGGCTTCGACTCCCGGCTGGTTGAAGGGATTGATTCCCAAGACATATGCACTGATTCCGCAGGCGAACTCGAAGAAATAGAAGAGAGCTCCGAGATTCTCCTCATCGATCTTCTCGATGGATATTTCTATCTGCGGTACGCCGCCGTCGATGTGTGCCAGCCTGGTACCGAGCTGTGCCATATGGTTGCAGTGCTCCACCCTCTTGCCCATAAGATAGTTGAGCTGGTCAAGATTCTGGGGATCCTCCGCGATCACCACGGTGCGGTTGCTCTTCTCAATATTCACCACGGTCTCGAACATGACCCTTTCGCCTTCCTGGATGAACTGTCCCATGGAGTGAAGGTCGGCGGTATTGTTCACGGATGCGGGGAATATGCCTACGCCATCCTTGCCTTCGGACTCGCCGAAAAGCTGTTTCCACCATTCTCCCAGATACTGGAACTTGGGATTGTAGGTCACAAGGACCTCTACTTTCTTGTTATACTTGGAGTACAGGAGGTTCCTCATCGCAGCATACTGGATTGCAGGATTCTCCTCAGACTTCTCCTCAAGGGCCTTCTCCATCCTGGTAGCACCGGTGAGCATGGCACGCATGTCGAATCCGGCCACCACGATCGGGAGAATTCCCACCGGGGTAAGCACGGAATAGCGGCCGCCTACGTCATCGGGGACCACGAATGTCCTGTACCCCTTCTGGGTGGAAAGGGTCTTGAGGGCGCCCTTCTTGGCATCAGTGATGGCGACGATACGCTCACATGAATCCTCGTAGTTGGACTCGATATATGCCTTGACTACCCTGAACGCGACTGCGGGCTCGGTGGTCGTACCGGACTTCGAAATCACGATGCATGCAGTATTGCGTTTTGCAATGAGGTCCATCAGTTCCGCCAGGTACTCCTCGGAGAGATTGTTTCCAGCGAAAACTACGTCAGGATTACCGTCAGCATTTCCCATAAGCTTTGAGAAATTGTGGCTGAGGGCATCTATTGCGCAACGGGCACCAAGATATGAACCGCCGATTCCGATTACGACTACCAGGTTCACTCCCTTGGCTTTCCACTCGTCACGGATCGCTTCGCAATCGGCGACAAGCAGTTCCGGAGTGCCTGAAGGCAGGTGTTTCCAACCCAGGAAATCATTTCCGGCACCGGTTCCCTTGGTGAGGGTGTCGAAGGCATCCATCGCCTTGGACATATAATCTTTGTACTGCGACTCCTTTACAAACGGAGAGCATCCTTCTACATTGATTTTGACCATAATATTGTTTTGTTCTAATTAACTTGCAAATTTAATCATTATCATCCGAAACACCAGCGGAGCTGCGGATTACTTGCTCTACCAGAGGCCTGACAGTGTCATATTCATATCCGCGCCCCAGGGCGAACTTAAGGAGTTTGAGCTTCATCTGGGGATCCCCCGCCAAGGCATATGCCTTTCGGGACAACAGGGCGTACAACTTGCGTGATGCCGGCTCGTTGTCAACCCCTTCCAGCGCAGCATCCGCCACCTCCCCGGAGATGCCTTTTCCTGAAAGGGCGAAACGAACCTTTACCGGGCCCCATCCGGTCAGGAGGGCCTTGTCACGCGCAAAGGCCACGGCATATCTCCTGTCGTCCACGTAGCCGTCGGACACCAGCGAGGCCACGACCTCCGATGCGGCATGCGCATCTCCCCCGAGAGCCTTCAAGGCCTTGGAGTACACGTCCTTCGTACAGCACTCCTGTCCTGCACACAGTTTCTGCAGCCTCGAAAGAACCTTGTCCTTATCCTCCATATGCTTTCCAGACCCGTTTCCAGACATCAGAAATCGAAACCTATGCCGACATAGAAGCCCCAAGTGTGGCTGTAGTCGGACCAGTGGACGTTCATGGAGATAGGACCGATTATCGTATCATATGAATACTGGAGTCCGGCCCCGAATGAATCGAACTGGCTGCCTTCCCCGGAAATGTTGTCGATGTCATCAAAAGCGATGGCATAGTTCGCTATGGCTGTCAGGTAGTTGTTCTTGAAGAGCCTGACCCTGAAATCGTCCCTGACTATCGTCAGGAAATTAGGCATCCCGGCGGCATAGTTTATCCCGATGAAAGGCATCTGCTGGTCCAGGTAGCGTCCCGGCATGCTGCCGCCCATCAGGTTGGTATATGCGATTGGGATCTGGTCTCCGATAAGGTAACGTGACCTCAGGGACGGAATCATATGGAATGCGTTCCCGAAACGCACCACCCCGGCGACATCCAGCTGGATGGCGTGGAAAGATTTCTCCAGCAGGCCCTTCTCAGGAGAGAGCATCCACTGGTAATCGATCCCCACGTTGACTCCCCTGGTCGGGAAATAACCGTTGTCATATGTGTCGCAGCGCATGTCCAGGAAGGGGCCGAAACAGTCGCTCCGGAGGTCCTTCAGGTCATAGTCCCCTGCCGCCTCGTCCGACATCATGGACCTTACGTTGAAATAATCATTCCTGGCTCCGATCTTCATGTCGAACCAGCTCCATTTGAGGTTGGACAGGTAAATCGATTCCCGGATATTGAAGTAGTTCAGCTTGAACTGGGAGGCCCCGAATGTGAACCGGTTCCTGTCAGTATAGTGCCACTGCGCGGAGGCGTTAAGGGACATCCCGTCCGAAAACATGTAGCTTGCAGTGATGCCGGCGAACGGATTGGTCCCGATCTTCCCTTCCAGGTCAACCCGGAATCCATTGATCCTGTGAACATTGATTCCGAGGTTCATGATTACGGAAACAATCTCCTCAGAATCGAACCGCGCCCCGAGGCCGAGATGGTTCACAGGTCCCTTCTTACTGTTGAATTCGAGGCGGAAGGGCTCACCGGAACCATGAAGGTTATATGTCACATAATCGAAGGCTCCCGTCCCGAAGATTGCAGCCTCTGCATCCTCTATCTCCTGGCTGCCGTACTTCTTAAGCGGATCCAGTTTGATGCGCTTCTGGAGGAAAAGGCTCTCATCGTCCTCCACCCCGTTGATACTTATGCCTGAAATTGACACTTTCCTGGTAGAGAGGTTGACTGCCGGAGGGGCGTTGAGACGCATCCCGTGGCCATTCATCTTCGCCTTGACCTCCTTCAACAGGGCTTCCTGCTCCAGGGCCCCCTCGTAACCGCGGCGGATCAGGGTGTCTATGCTGGCGGCATCGAAACTCATCATGTTATAGCCCTTCATGTCGGGCTTTATGGTGACATCGGCGACCGAAAGGTTTTCCTCGATCGCCTCGCGTCCGTACATGTCAATGAACTGTGACAGCAGGTCCCCGAAATTGTTGAGACGGGTGTAGTCCCTGTAGCCTGATGATATGTTCACTCCGATGATAATGTCAGCACCGAGTTCCCTGGCAAGGGTTGTCGGGTAATTGTCCCTCATCCCTCCGTCAACCAGGACCATGCCTCCGACCCTGACAGGAGTGAACAATCCGGGGATGCTCATGGTAGAGCGCAGGGCCGTGTTCAGTTCCCCTTCATACCACACCTTCGCCCTTCCGGTCACCATCTCGGTAGCGACGCAGGCGAAAGGCACAGGCAGTTCCCAGAATTTCGTGGAATCCTGGTAGCCTACGGTTATAGAGGAAAAGATATTGTTGACGTTCTGGCCGAATACCATCCCCGAAGGGAGGCTTCCGAGTATGTTGTCTTTAACAAGGGAAGAAGCATCCTTTCCGGAAGAACTTCCAAGATGTATGTCATCATGCTTGCGTTCGAACCGCTCGGCCTCGGCCTTCTGCACCAGGAAATCCTTCTTTGAATAGTAGAACGGGAAGGAAAGCACATATTTCTCTTTGTACTTGCGTTCATTGTAGGACACATAGCTGGACGGGACCTTGTCGGTCAGGGCGACATCCCAGTCCACGCTGCGCATGACCGAGTCCATCTGGCTGTAGTTGTACCCCACGGCATACATTCCGCCTATGAGTCCTCCCATGCTGGTTCCCAGAACCATATCGACCGGAATGTCAAGTTCTTCCAGGTAGCGTATGACTCCCACGTGGGCAGCTCCCTTCGCGCCTCCTCCCATCAGCACGAGCGCCACTACGGGATGGACTTTCCGCACGGAATCCATCTTGGCACGGAATGCGGCCCTGGCTGATGAATCCCGGACAGGATCCATCCCCGGAGGAAGGGAGTTCTCGATCCTTGCACCGTACTGCCGCCCCTCCACCGGAGAAGCTGAAACTTTTGAGACCCCGGCCCCGCACAGGGCCAGGACCAGGAAGATTCCCAAAATACCGGCTCGTCTCATAATCTTGTCCTTAATCATTGTCATGCTTGCCTGCAAGAAGGCCGCATGCGGCGAATATGTCTTCTCCGCGCGAGGCCCTGATAGTACACGTCACCCCCTGCCGGGAAAGACGGTCACGGAAAGCTTCCATGACATGCTGGTCAGACGGCTCGTAGGGGAAATCCGGGATGCGGTGGAAGCGTATCAGGTTCACCCGGCACTCAAGTCCCCTGAGCAGCCGCACCAGGGCATCTGCATGGACTTTGTCATCGTTGAAGCCGGCGAACATGGTATATTCGAAGCTCACCCTCCTCTGTCCGGTGAAATCATATGTCCGGAGCATATCGAGGATCTCAGTGGCTGGCCACGCTTTCTGGACCGGCATCATGGACGCCCTCTCTTCTGCAAAAGGATTATGCAGGCTGACCGCAATGTGGCAGCGGCATCCGTCGAGGTAGCGCTTCAGGTTGGGCAGGACCCCGATGGTCGAAAGGGTCACACGCTTGGGACTCCATGCGAAGCCCCAGTCGGACGTCAGCACCTCGATGGCTTTCATCACATTATCGAAATTGTCGAGAGGCTCTCCCATCCCCATGAAAACTGCATTGGTAAGCCCATGGGTCTCGTCCACGCTTATGAACTGGTTCAGGATGTCGGCCGTTGAAAGGTTGCCGTGGAAACCCTGCCTTCCCGTCATGCAGAACCTGCAGCCCATCTTGCATCCCGACTGGGATGACACGCAGAGGGTCTTGCGGTCTTCTTCCGGGATCACCACCGATTCCACCGAGCTTTTCCCGTCGAAGCCGAAAAGGTACTTTTTCGTGCCGTCGGAAGAGACATGCACCTCAAGCGGAGCGGATGTTCCCAGGTCATATGCATCTGCCAGTGCAGCCCTCCCCTCTTTCGAGATGTTGGTCATGTCCTCGAAGGAGCGTACCCTGCGCACATACATCCACTCTGCAAGCTGTTTGCCCGCATATGGTTTCAGCCCGATCCGCACTGCAGCTTCCTTCAGCTCAGCGGGGCTCATTCCCAGCAGTTTCTGTTTCATATGACACCTTGCCTGCCGGACAAAACGGCAGTTGTACAAAATTACTGAATAATTCCGATTATTTTACTAACTTTGTTTCTGGCCGGATGGTTATCCGGCCGATTTAACAATTAAACAACAAACATTATGGCTAAAGAAGAGAGAGTACAGGGTGCTGATGTCCAGGCCGCCAAGATGA
>CADCQP010000189.1 GCA_902803535.1 uncultured Bacteroidia bacterium
ATTGCGAAATCGACTTTCTGGGCCTCATGGTCAACCTTAATCTCAGCCTTGGCCAGCAGACCGGGATCGCTGAGACCCTCGATGAGGACATTGTTGGTGTGGGTACCATCGGTCTCGGATACTATCTCTTCCTGGTAGATATTATCCAGCAAAGTAATCTTCATTGGCCTGGTATAGTTCCCGGGATCATTAAAATTGAGGGATTGTCCATAGGCTCCTGCGGTATTATTCAAGGTCGTCGTGAGTTTCCAATTAGGTTCAATCATGGCATTTGTCCCATCTCCAGAACGGTTATTCGTAGGAATAGACCCGACAAATGTATTTGCTGCATATGCAGTCCAGTTCCCTGTGAGATCCACTACGTCGATCTGGTAAACCTTGAAGAAACCGTCGCCCGGAAGGGTGAGGGTACCGAGACGGGGCTTTCCGGTGGTGTTGGCCTCATAGCTCACTGTTCCGTCAGCGGAATTGTAGGTCAGCCATGCTGCATCCGAAGAGACATTGGCCAGGCCGGCACCAATCGTTGCGGTTCCCGCAGCATCCGGAGCCCAGACTAAGGTCTGGAGGGTTGAGTTGCTGCGCTCAACGGTGTACAGGTATCCTTCATCGATAGTCACGTCACCGATGCTGAAAGCATATGTACGTCCGTCGCTGGCCTCGACTTTCGCGGTAAGTCCGCCGACCTCTCCGGGGCATACGGTTGCATATGCAGTGACAATGCCCGCATCGCTCTGGGGAGCAGTCAGTACAATTTCGCCCTCAGTTGCTTTAACTGCCTCAACGTCATGCTTGACAGTGACTTTTGAATAGAGGCCTTTTCCTGAAAGGGTAACGGATTTGCCGGTAAGGACAGCCGTTGCGTCTGCGGGAAGGGTAAGCATCAACTTCAAGATGGAGGTCTTGTTCTCGAAATTGAGGACAGCCCTCTCACCTTCGACGATGTCGCTCGATGCAACCAGCACCCTGCCAAGAAGAGCGCTCTTAGGAGTACCCTCCTGGGAAGAGAGGTCCAGGTCGAAGGTATTTGCAGCGGTCGCGCTGGAGCTGAACATCATCTTGGAGGTCTCGCCATTGTTGTCAATAAAGGCAAAGATGCTGGCAGGCTTCCCGGTCAGCGGGAGCTGCCAGACTGCCTTGGAGGCATCAGAGGCATCCGCTTCGAACTCGGTAGCCTTGCCCACGAAGTATCCGGTGCTGGCGTCATAGCATTTGATTACGTCGCCTTTCTCCCAGGCGAGGGAGAAATACTCCAGATTAGAGGAAGCCTCGGTATTCGAAGTCTGTACCATCTTGGATACCGGGCTGGAAAGGGAAGCCGCAGCGGTAACGATGGTCTTTCCTGAAAGGCCGGAGGTAGTGACACCGGCTTCTTTGGCGCAGCCTGCAAGCACAACGGCCGCAGCTGCAAGGATTAATGTTTTTTTCATATCCACTGCCTCCTATTATTCGAAATCGTCAAACTCGAGGGGGCCGCCAGACAGGGTGCCGGGCTTGTCCGAAGGCAATGTACCGTCTCCTGAAACGCAGATTACACCCTCGACGGAAACGGGGCGGAACCTCATTACTGGCGCGGAGTAGAACCTTCTGCTTCCGGCCGAATCAATAATTGTTTTCATGGCTGTGGTATAGTTTTAACTTAAAAATCGTCTGGTCAATACTTCAAATGTAATGAATTTTACGGAAAAACGCTATAAATCAGTCATTATTTCCGTTTGAATGTCATGCCCTGGGAAAGTACGTTGTTGGTGTTGTACTGGTAGATTATGTTCGTGTACTTGTCCGGTCCGGCCGCAGCCGCATTGCCCATAGTAGCGTCCGGGTTCTTGAAGGAAGCCACGGTGATGCCTATGATGTACGGATTGTACTTGGAGGGGTTCGTAGTGTCAAGCGCCTGGGTTTTTGCCGGCAGGTAAGTCAATGTGTTGAAATTGGACGACACATCGAACCACAGCCAGACATAGTCCGGTTCTCCGAGGTCCGGGGTAGTGAAGGAATACGGCCCGCCGAATGATCCGCTGGAGGAATTCCAGTTACCCGTCTCAGGCAAGAAAGCGATGTAGGGACTGGCCTGGTTAACCGGCTTGGGATCCTTCTGCGCCACCCTGGCGTCCAGGAACAGGCCGAAGCGCGCAGTCATCGCCGCATAGTCGATTTCCACACTGGCATCGGCTATCAGGCCGGCATGATAGAGGCCGTCAACGCCCAGCTGGTTGACATGCTCGTTACCGGAACCGTCCCTGAGGGTCTCGCCGTGCAGCGGATTCCCGATAGTCACCGTGACATCCTTGGCTGCGACGCCTGAACCAGTACCTTCCGAATTGAAATACTTGGCCCTGAAGATCCAGTCGCCCTTGAAATCGTCCGGTCCTATCTGGGTTATTGTGACCTTGGAGCCGCTGGAGAACGTCAGCACGGCAGTACGCGGAGCACCTGTCGTGTTCGCAGTCCAGCTGATCCTGCCATCGGCGAAGGTGAGCCAACCGTCACCTCCTGTCGCAGTGGAAGGATCACCGAAGGCCATGCTTCCGGCCTCATCGCTCTTCCAGAGATTCTCCTCCTCGGCATCATAATCCACACCCGAAACGAAATCCTTGGTAATGGTGTTGCTTTCAGCACCCCAGGAATCATATGCGGTAAGAGAGAAAGAATAGTTCCCGGACTTAAGCATCCCGTAGTCCACTGTCCAGGTCTTCTTCATCTCCGAGGTGGATGCGTGCAGGTAGAAATCGGAAAGGATCCTCTTGGTACTCACTTCTTCACCGTCCTTGAAGAGTTTCAGGACATAGTCGTGTACGAACTCGTCATCCGAACCGGCTGCGAAAGAAGCGGTTATGTCAGTAGATGACGGGCCGCTCTTAATCACGCTGAGTTCGGAAAGCACCGGGGCGGAATTCAGGGCCGAACGGGTTGTGTGTGAATATTTTCCGAGATGCGAACGATCCTTGGCGGGATATGAGATCTCCCACGGCTCTCCGATTGTGGTGTTATGGTAGAAATCCATCCTCACGGCCCTCATGTTGCCGCTGGCATCGAACTGGAGCAGGTAACCCTCCGAGAAATCGTTGCTGTCATTCATGACGGTAGCACTCGACATGTTCTCATAGCCTCCGTTCTCGATGGCCATGTACCTGGTCGATGCGCAGCCGAATGACGTGAAGTCGCCCTGCCATACGGTCCTGGGATCGTTGAGGGGGAAATGGAGGTGTCCGTGGAAGGTTACGGCC